>CAYFVA010000106.1:0-7871 GCA_964346265.1 uncultured Desulfobacterales bacterium | reverse complement strand
GCTCCCCAGAGGCTGACATCCGGGTTGATTCCAAGGCCCGGGCCTTCCGGGACAACAATGCGCCCCTCTTTGATTTCAGGCCCGTTTTCCGGATCATAATGACCATGGATATAGGGCTGGGCAATCCAGGTGCCCTCGAACAGCTCCGGCTCCACCGTGGCCCCGAGATGCACACACGCGGCTGCAATGATATCTCCTCCCCAGCTGTCGTCGCACGTGATCGGAATTCTTGCGTCCCGGCATACATCCCGTATGGTGCGCATGGCGCTGATGCCGCCCACACGGGTACATTTCAGGGCGAACCCGGCCGCAGACCGGCTCCCTGCAGCCTGTATCACGGCTGACGGATCGGCAGCGGCTTCGTCCATAAAAACCGGATGCGGGATACGGTCGGCCAGGGTCCGGATCTCTTCAAAGGTGCTGCAGGGCTGCTCCAGTACAAAAGGGAAATCCCTCAGCTGCAGGGAGACCAGTTGTGCCTGGGAAAGTGTCCATCCGCGGTTGGCATCCACAGCCAGTGCCACACCCGGCTCCAGCACTTCACAGACTTTCCGGACAGCGGATACGTCTTCTTCCAGCGGACGGCCGCCCACCTTGAGCTGAAGCCTTGTAAATCCCTGCCGGATTTTTTCGGCTGCGGTCCTGGCGGATTGTTCAGGCGGCATCACACCGATGGAATAGTACGAGGGGACGCTTTCGAGGAAAGGCCCTCCCAGAAGATCACAGACACGGACCCCGTAGGCTTTTCCTGCAATATCCCAGCAGGCGATGTCCACGGCCGCCTTGGCGTACAGGCTTCCGTTCAGGGACAATTCCATGGTCTTTCGAATCTGCTCGGTGTGCAGCGGATTTTTTCCGATCAGGGCCGGCCCCGTTTCTTCGAGTGCCGCCCGGGCGCCCAGTGCATGCTGGGGCTGGTACACCGGGCCCACCGGGCAGGTCTCCCCGTATCCTTTGATGCCGGTATCCGTGACGATCTCCACGATGGTGGTGTCAAGCGAGGACACCGTGGTGGACGCCATGCGGAAGGGTCCGCCCGCCACCGGCAGATCGTGCCGGTATACACGTATTTCCTCTATGCGCATAAACCCTCTCGTAAACTACTCAAACAACCCGGCCCGGTATGCCTTAAGATAGTTCATGCAGAAGTCGTCTCTTCCGGCAAGGGCTTCGGCCGTGGTGATGGCGGCCTGCATGCCCGTATCCAACGGATTGATGATGGCCCCGTCCAGTCCCTTGAGGATTGCCTGGATCATGAACGCCCGGTTGAGATGTTTTCGGCCCGGCAGACCGTACGAGATATTGGAAAGACCGCAAGCCGTATGGATGCCTTTGAATTTTTCCATGAGCGCTTCAATGGAATCGAGAAAACCGGTGCCGTAGGTTTTGTCCACGGACACCGGCTGGACCAGAGGATCGATAAAAATGTTTTCCAAGGGAATGTTGTTTTTCACCAAATCATTCACAAGACTGTCCGCGATCTTCAGCCGGTCATCCACGGTCACCGGCATTCCTCCGTCGCTCATGCACAGTGCCACCACTTTGAGATCCGTTCCTGCGATCAGGGGCATGAGGTTGTCATACCGCTCTTTTTCAAGGGAAATGGAGTTGACCATGGCAGTCCCCTTGTGAACTTTCAGGGCAGCCTCCACCGCCTTCGGGTTCGGGCTGTCAATGGCGCAGGGAAGATCTGATGCCTCCTGGGCCGTTTGAACAAGCCAGGTGAGGTATTCCGGTTCGTTTTCCACGAATGTGCCGGCATTGACATCGATATAGGCGGCATTGTTTTCGGCCTGGTCGGATGCGATTTTCCGAATGCTGTCCGCATCTTTTGATTCAATTGCCGCTTTGATTGGTTTTCTGCTGGAATTGATCAGTTCACCGATGATAATCATATCTGTTTTCTCCTTATGCCAATGATTTGGCAAGTTTGCTCGCACCGCCCGCGTCTGCTGCATATCCGTCCGCACCGATCCGGTCGGCGAACTCCTGGTTGACCGGGGCGCCTCCCACGATGATCCTGATCCGGTCGCGAACCCCGCTTTCCGCAAGTGCATCCACTGTCTGCTGCATCATGGGCATGGTGGTGGTCAAAAGCGCGGACAAAGCAACAATGTTGGGATTCTTCTCCCGGACCGCCTCCACAAAGGTTTCAGGGGCCACATCCACCCCGAGGTCAGTGACTTCGAACCCGGCACTTTCCACCATCATGGTCACAAGATTCTTGCCGATGTCGTGCAGATCCCCTTTCACCGTTCCGATGACCATGTGGCCGGTCTTGTTCCTGCCCCCGTCCTTGAGAAAGGGCTTGAGAGTTTCAACGGCCTCGCTCATGCTTTTGGCGGCCATGAGGACCTCCGGTATGAACATTTCACCGGTCTGCATTCTCTCGCCCACGATGTCCATGCCGCTGATAAGCCCGTCGTTGAGAATGGTGTCTGCGTCCGTTCCCTGGTCCACCGCCTCCTGCACCGAATGTTTTACGCTCTCTGCATCACCGGTGAGCAATGCATCTTTAATTGCAGATAAATCCGTCATACGCTTTGCTCCTTCTTACATCCAGTTTTTCGCCATTTTTTCCATTTCATCCGCAATCTCCTCCGGCAGGGGTTCGGGTTCGTGCGCCATGATCTTCAATGTGTGTTCCTTGAGCCGTTCGTGGAAATGTTTGCTTCCGGCGGCCCGCCATGCGGCAGTTGTGGTCCGGTCAAAGAGCTTGGAGTACCAGACTTCCCGGAAATGATTCATGGTGTGCGGCTCCATGAGAAAATGCCCGCCCGGGCCGACCTTGTCGATGACATCCAGGGCCAGGCGCTCCTCGTCCACCCGCATGCCGTTCATGTACCGGTTGACCTTTTCAATGACCTCGTTGACAAGGACCATGTATTCCGGCGAGATCAACGTGGAATGGTCCAGCCAGCCGTTGTCGTGGACCATGTTGGCCCCGCTCATGGACGAGGAAAAACACGAGAATGTGGCTTCCACGGCCGCCTGGGAGTCGGGGAACTTGGCATCGGAGCATCCGGACATTCCGAAAAACGGAATGCTGTAGTGATGGGCAAGCTGGGACATGGCAGAGGCCATGATGTTCATTTCCGGCGCGCCGTAGGAAAAGACCGTGGTGGCCATGTCCATGATCGTGGCAAAGGCCCCGTACACGAACGGGCAGCCCGGGTTTACCAGCTGGCCGAGGATGATGCCGAACAGGGATTCGGCACTGCCCTGGACCACGGTGCCTGCAAGGGTGGCAGGGGACGTACTCCCGGCCTGGGGGCCGGAATAGCAGACCTGGGGCAGCCCTTTTTCCGCTGCAAAAAGAAGCCGGTCGATCAACGCGTCATCGTAGGTCAAGGGAGAAATCGGCGCCTGGAACCCGATGATGTTGGGCTGGTTGATCAGCCGCTCTTCACTTCCGGCAATCAGCACCCCCATGTCGTAGATGTCCCGCATGGCGTCCATGCTCCCGCAGCAGAAGAGCAGCGGCTTGGTACTGTTGCAAAGCACCTCTTTGGCGATAAGTCTGTCTGATGTGGCGGACGGAGCGTCCGAGCACACCCCGATGCTCATGATCCAGGTGAAATTGTCCAGAGCATCCGCAAGCCGGGTGGTTTTCCTGCAGTCTTCCAGGGTAAAGGGACGTCTTTCACCGGTTTCCGGGTCCAGGTAATCAAATGCGTCTATCGTGGGGCCGTACCAGGTGTCGTCATCCTTGAGAATCACCGGTTTCGTCCGGTTTCTGTCGAAAAATACCACCTGGGAGGGGGCCGTGCTCAATGCTTTTTCCACCAGCCATGCCGGCAGCCGCACCCGGTCGCCGTCCACCGAAGCCCCGTGGGATTGGAGAATTTCCTTTGCTTTTTCATGGGTCACCTTGAACCCGGTCCTCTCCATCAGAGACAGGGTGGCTTCGTGCAGTCCCTGGATCTGGGCCGTGCTCAGAAACCGCTGCCGGGGTTTGATATGCAGCATGGATTCCCATCCCACGGGATTTTCCTGCTGCCCGGTTTCCGTATCGGTCCGGTTGGTGAATTGAGATTCGGGATTCATTTTCTTGTAATTCTCCTTTTTACCGTGTTTATTCAGCTCCATTCCCGCCGGACGGCATGGAATAGAAAATGGTTTCGAACTGTTTTCTGTACCGCTCCGCTTCCGGAATCAGTCGGACCAGCTCGGAAGGAACAATATTCAGGTGTTCCGACATCATCCGGCCGGCCTGTTCCGTGTCCCGCTTTTCAATGCAGTCCGTGATTTTCTCTGCCGTACGTATTGCCTGTTCCGGCTCGCACAACGTGTCCGGCATGAATTTTAAGTACTGGTCATGGGTTTTGGTAATCACCATCTTGACCATCTCCGAGAGCAACTCGTTGTTCGAGGCTTCACAGATGATGGTATGAAAATCAAAATCCGCCTCGTAAAAGCCTTCCAGATTTTGGATGCTTTGTTCCATCCGACGGATCGTTTCTTTCAGTTTGCTGATATCGTTTTTGTCCGCCCGGGCCGCTGCCAGTTGCACCACACTGCACTCAAGCGTCTGCCGGGTTTCGATGATATCCATGATCCAGTATGCGTTCAGCACGTCACTGAGTGATGAGGTGAACATATGCGGGGAGGGGATGTCCTTTTTAAGAAATATCCCCTTGCCCTGGGTCACCTCTAAATATCCCACAAGGACCATGGCGGAAATGGCTTCTCTTACCGATGAGCGGCTGACGCCGAAGGATTCTGCCAGGTTCCGCTCCGGCGGCAGCTTTTCACCGGGGGTGAGATCCCCGTCCTTAATGTTTTTCAAAAGCTCCCGAACCACAAGTTCGGGAGTGGATGTCTTGTTGATGGTTGAAATTTTCATTCTACGTTTACTCCATAGGAGCAAAACCGCTCCTGAAGGTATTTTCACAAATTGTCCGGCAAACCGTGAATTCCTTGAGGTAGTCCGGACCGCCGGCTTTGGATCCATCCCCGGACAGACGGAAACCGCCGAAGGGATGACGTCCCACAAGGGCCCCGGTTATACCACGGTTGATGTACAGATTGCCAACGCAAAATCGGCTGCATGCCTTCTCGATATTGCCGGGGTTCCTGGAGAAAATTCCGCCGGTCAGGGCATACCTGGAGTTGTTGGCGATCTCGAGTGCTTCATCGAAATCAGATGCCTTCATGATGGAGAGTACAGGCCCGAAAACCCCTTCTGCGGCAAGCTCGTGTTCGGGTTTGATATCCTTGAAAATCGCAAGAGGGGCGAAATGGCCGGAATTCTGCTCCGGTCTTTTCTCGAGAACCAGTGTGCCTTCTTCCTTGCCCCTGGAAATCGCCTTTTCAATGCGGTTTTTGGCCTCTTCGTCGATCACGGCGCCGAAACCGTTCCTCGGATCTTCCACCGGCCCCATGTCAAGGCTGTCCGCAGCCGCCCGGATTTTGTCCACGACCTTGTCATGGTTTTCCTCGAGCACGATCAGCCGGGAGAGGGCCGAGCATTTCTGGCCCTGGTAACCGAAAGCCGAGCTGATAATGCTGCCCACGGCCGCGTCGAGGTCGGCGTCCGAGTCCATTATGATTGCGTTGTTGCCCACAAGGGAAAGCACGGTCTTTGTAAGTCCGTTGCCCTGCTGCAAGGTTCCCGTGGTTTTTTCCAGGACCTTTTGCCCGGCATCCGTGCTTCCGGTAAAGCAGACGAGATCCACATCCGGGTGGCCGGAAAGGATCTCTCCGGGCTCGGCGCTCTCTGCTGTGACCAGGTTGAGTACCCCGTCCGGAAGACCTGCCTCCTCGAAAATCGAAACCAGCATGGATCCGATGATCGTGGCCCGGGGAGCGGGTTTGAACACCACGGTATTCCCGGTGACAAGGGCCGCCCCTACGGTTCCCGCAGGTACCGGCAGCGGCATGTTGAACGGCGTGATCACGGCGGCCGTGCCCCTTGGTTCATATGAAAGCCTGCTTGATTCACCGAGTTTGGAGCTCACTGAATGACTGCCGGAAAGCCGGATCATTTCCCTGCCGTAGTATTCGAGGAAATCAATCGCCTCGTTCACGTCCGCCTGGGAGTCGTTCCAGTTTTTGCCGGTCTCCAGGACCGTCATGGCGGCAAGTTCGAATCGTTTTTCCCGGATCAGCCCGGCTGCCTTGAACAGAACTTCACTGCGCTCTCCGGGTTTGGTGGCCGCCCAGAGGGAGCGGGCTTCTCCGGCCGCTTTTACTGCGTTTTCCACATCGTTTGCTCCGGCGGATGCCGCAGTTGCCAGGATTTCATCCGGGGCGTTGGGATTGGTGGATTGAAATGTTCCGTCCGTTGTTACGTCCTGCCCACCGATCCGCAGCTGTATGCTTTTCGGTCCTTGAGACCGGATCTTGTCAATGGCGTTTTTCATGGAAAGCCGTGCGTCCGGCGTCCATTCCATGGGAGGTTCATTCTCGAACGCCCCTTTTTCCCCGTATGCAGGAGCCTGTTCACGGCCCGGGACATATGCGGATTCATGGGATTTGGCAAGTTCCGCAGGATCGATCAAAAGTTTTTCCCTGTCTACGCCTTCTTCGAAACTCTGTCGGAGAAACGATTCATTGGAGGTGTTTTCCAGAAGGCGGCGGACCAGATAGGCCATCCCCGGGATGACTTCGCCGATGGGGGCGTAGAGTCTCACCCGGTACCCGGCTTTGCCCAGGGCGGTCCTGAGGTTTTCGGCCATGCCGTACAGCATCTGGAATTCAAACCGGTTTTCCGGAACGCCCAGTTCTTTGGCGGTCTCGATGGTGTAGGCGATGGACCGGATGTTGTGGGAGCCGCATTTGTAAATGATCAGATCGTTGTTTTCCAGGATCCTGCGGGTGATTTTTTCAAACATGGCGTCCGTGTCATACTTGTTGGTGAACACCGGCACCGGTACGTTGTCCTGGTGGGCCCGGGTGACTTCCTCGTCCCAGAATGCGCCCTTTACAAGACGGATGTGGATCGGCTGTTTGCGCTCTCTTACCCAGCGGATAAGATCTTCAAAGGGCTCTTGGGCATCCTTGAGATACGCCTGGTACACCAGCCCCACATGGGGATAGCCTGCAAATTCCGGCTCTTCCAGGATGCTCTTGAACGTCTCCAGCGTAAGCTCCCTCAACGGCAGGTGCTCCATGTCCAGGATCAGGCAGGCATTGATCTCCATGGCCTTTCGAAGGATGGGCCGGAGCCGCTGTTTGGCCTTTTCCACGGAATGGTCGAATGCACAGGCCTTGTCCATGTACTGGGCGTACATGGAGGAGACCATCACCGACATCACGCATGTGGGTGTGTCTCCCCAGTCCTGATCCGCATCTCCGATTTTCTTTTTGTCTCCCACCGGTTTCCATTTTTTCCGGATTTCCTGGAACCGGTCGAAAAATTCGATCTGATCCTGAACAAAAGCCTCTTCCTCTTCCACGGACTTGACTTCTTCCTTGAGGATCTTCATGACCCAGGGAAACCCCTTGTCCCGGATTTTTTTCATCACAGGCGCGGCTTCGTCCAGGGTGTTGCCCACGATGAACTGTTTGCCCATGCTGTGGATATTGCTGGAAATGGTTTTGGCCGCCATCTTTGCAGTCATGGAATCAGGGCTCACCATTTTCAGGCCGAACTGCAGCGTCTTGGGAAA
Organism: uncultured Desulfobacterales bacterium; assembly: GCA_964346265.1. Classification (GTDB taxonomy): domain Bacteria; phylum Desulfobacterota; class Desulfobacteria; order Desulfobacterales; family Desulfobacteraceae; genus JAIPEK01. The sequence continues at coordinate 258 of CAYFVA010000106.1, read as the reverse complement.
ATCATGCTCAGGCCTGCAGAAGTACTGCTGGATGTGTTCGGCCACGGATTCCGGGCGGCTCAGGTACGGAAAAACATCCACGAACCGGAACATCTGCACTTTGAACGCTTCATCCTTCATGGACCAGTCCATCATCTTGCCGGTCCAGAAGTCCTTTCGGAAAAGGGACGGTTTTTCCTTGTCCACCTTGCTGAAAATTTCAAGGCCGGTGTTCTTGACCCGGGATTCAAAATCATTAGACATACGGTTTACTCCTCC
>CAYFVA010000105.1:0-8016 GCA_964346265.1 uncultured Desulfobacterales bacterium | reverse complement strand
CACAACAAACCAAGAGACCTGAACGAGGGGGCTTCTCACTTGCTCCCTGTTTCAAGCCTCAAGTTTCTTACAAACAGCCATCTCATTTCGGCCCTTGTTTGAAAGCGGCGCAAATAATAAAAGGGCTGCCCGGAGTTTCCGTGACAGCCCTTTTATAAAAGGAGGAAAAAGATGAAAAAACCAACTTGTGTGTTAGTTGTTTATCTGTAAATGCAAACACCCTGCCAGAACAAACAACAAAACCAAAAATTTTTCAAACAATTTCCAACATACTGATTTAAAAACAAATTCGGTCAAAACCTCACCTTTTCTCCTCCCTGTTTTTCCTTTTTTTTCACTGGAACATTTTCGACAGCGTTCAGAATTATGAACTTTAAATCCCTGGAATCATCCGACCGGACAGGGAAGATCCTTTCATAAAAGCGGAAAACCAAAATCTCGGGAAAAGTTCAAAATCATGAACTTTTCTTTTCCCCCTTCAAATCTATTTGTCAAGTTCATACTTTTTCAGCTTCTGGTGGAGTCCGCTCTTGCCGATACCGAGCATCCCTGCAGCTTTTGACTGAACGTTTCCGGACAGGGTCATGGCCCGCTGAATCATTCTCTTTTCAATAATGGCCAATGTTTCATACAGCCCGGCATTTTCCGGAATCCCGTCCAGATCAAGACCGGCCCCGATATTCCGTCTCGCGGTAATGGGGAGATCCGAGGCGGAGATATTTTCACCGGAGGACAAAATCACAGCCCGTTCAATCATATTTTCAAGCTCTCTGACATTGCCCTTCCACGGATGATCGAATAACAGCCTCGCCGCATCCGAATCGATTCCTTCCACTTTCCCTTCCTTTATTTCACTGTACTTTTCGATAAAATGCTTCACCAGAAGCGGGATGTCCTCTTTCCGATCCCGCAGCGGCGGTATAACCGCCTTTACCACATTGAGCCTGTAATAAAGGTCCTCCCGGAACCTGCCCTTTTCCACCTCTTCTTCCAGATTTTTGTTGGTGGCGGCAATGAGCCTGAAATCCACTGGAACCAGCTCTGTTCCGCCGACCCGCTCAAAATTTTTCTCCTGCAGCACCCGCAGCAGCTTGACCTGAAGATCCCCTCCCAGCTCACCGATTTCATCGAGAAACACAGTTCCTTTATCCGCAAGTTCAAACCGCCCTTTTTTCCTGCTGGAGGCACCGGTAAACGCTCCTTTTTCATGGCCGAACAGCTCACTTTCCAGAAGATTTTCCGCAAACGCAGAACAGTTCACCGCCACAAACGGATTGTTTTTCCGTTTGCTGTTAAAATGAACCGCTTTGGCCACAAGTTCCTTCCCTGTCCCGCTTTCCCCTTCGACAAGAAAGCTGGCATTTGTCGGGGCCACTTTTTTGATGATCTCATACAGTTCCTGCATGGGCTTGCTTTTGCCTATGATATTCCCGAAACTGTATCTTGAGCTGACAGCCTCCCTGAGCATGGAATTTTCCTGCACGATTTTGTGAATGGCAAGAGCTTTTGAAATATGAGTCAACAGCGTTTCATTTTCAAACGGTTTGGTGATAAAGGTATACGCCCCTTCCTGCATGGCCTTCACAGCTTTTTCCACACTGCCGTATGCTGTCATGACAATCACGGGTGCATCCGGGCTGATCTCCTTGATCCGTGAGAGAAGCTCGATACCATCCATGCCCGGCATTTTCACATCAGTGAGCACAAGGTCGACAAATTCGTTTTCAAAAATATCAAGGGCCTCCATACCGCTTGCGGCGGTAAAACAGGCATACCCTTCTTCCTGCAGCACTTCCGCCAGAATCATCGGATAATGTTTTTCATCATCCACTATCAGTATGGTCTTCATTTATACGTCCCTTTTTACAGGCAACACGATTTTCACCTGCACGCCTCCGGTTTCCCTGTTTGTCATCTCGATACTTCCCCCATGGGCGTCAATAATGTTTTTCACCACCCCGAGCCCCAGACCGGTTCCCGAGTCTTTGGTGGTGAAAAACGGCGTCCATATTTTTTCCAGATCCTCCTCTTTTATTCCCGGACCCGTATCCTGAAAAAGTATAACCACATTGTCCGTTTTATGAAAGATTTCAATTGAGATTTTGCCTGTATCGTTCATGGCCTGGAAAGAATTGATGAGAATATTGAGAAACGCCTGGTACAGCATGTCCGAATCCGCCAATATTTTCGGAAGCCCCTGCTGAAAATGTTTTTCAACAAAAATTCCGCTTTCCTGAAGCCGGCCGGACAGAAAGGAGAGATTTTTTTCCACCACATCCTCTATCCGGCAGGGCAGAAGATCCGGATTTTTGGGTCTGGCAAAATCGAGAAAATCCTTGATGATATTGTCAAGCCGTCCGGATTCTTCCACAATGATTCCCGGGATATTGGTATCGATTCCGTGCCGGGCCATCTTTTTTTTCAAAAGATCCGCACTGCTTTTGATAATGCCTAAGGGGTTGCGGATTTCATGGGAAACCCCCGCGGTCATTTCCCCTATTGCAGAAAGGTGTTCGGCCTTTCGTAATTTTTCCTCGAGTTTCAGCCTTTCTTCGGCCCTTTTCTCAAGGATGTTTTCCCCGTGTTTGACCACGAACCGCAACACGACAAACAAGGTCCCCATAACAAAGAAACAGGTCGCCACGGTAAGCCACTGGAGCTTGGCGACCCTGTGATAATCTTCGGAAGTGTCCTGGACAATCTCGATTACACCGAGCACCGGACCTGAGAGTGTCGGAGGACCGCCCTGCTTTTCCGCTTTCAGAGGGGCAAAAGTGACAATTCTGGTTTTACTCGGGATGCCCAGAAGTATTTCAAAAAAATTTCCTTTCTGTATCAGCCGGGTGGAAGACTTTCCTTTCTTTGCCTTCTCGTACTCCACTCCCCCGGCATCCCGGGTTCCCACCCGGTCCCTGTCGAAACTGTAGGAAATAATATTTTCCATATCATAGATATTGACCATCTCCACCTTAAAACTGTGCAAAGTCGACTTTACAACCTTGTCGATGCGCCTGTACTGTTTTTCCTTTCGCAGCTTGATTTTTCCTTCCTGCAGTACGGTGGGGATGACGAACCGCAAAAAAATCTGATGATTGAGATTTTCTACAAGCAATCGATTGTACTCTTCACTCTTTTCCTGTAAAAGCCTGGTGGACCAGTGGGCATTAAAAGCAGCAATGGCGATGGTGGCTGCAAACATTACTACGAGGCTTGTAAAAGTAAAAAACTTGACAAGCCGGAACGGCCTTTCCCCCTGCGTATTTTTCTGTTTAAACACCATATCCGAATCATATTCCCTTTTGGTGATCACAGCTTCAACTGCTGCCGGATATTTTTTTTTACTAAAATCAAAAAAAAACTTGACTTTAAAAAAATAAAATAGGAGTGTATATTGAAAATATTGGGTTCGGAAAACCGTAAACACACTTGAGTATGACTTATAACACAATACAATACATAAGTGAAACGAAATCATGTTTAAGAAAAAAGACCATCTTGTCGGCCTTGACATCGGCTCCTCGCTGATCAAAGCAGCTGAGCTGAAAAAGACCGGAAAAGGGCTTGTGCTGAAAAAATTCGGCATCACGAAAACCCCGCCGGACGCTATATCCGAGGGCCGGGTCAAAGATGTGGACAGTCTGTCGGCCGCCATCAAGGGGCTTTTCAAGGCAAACAAAATCAAGGAAAAAAATGTCGCCATCGCAACCGGCGGATATTCCGTAGTTATCAAAACCATCAGCGTTTCCAAGGAACATGAAGACAACCTCCAGAATTACATTTTTTCAGAAGCGGAGCAGTATATCCCCTATGATATCAGCGATGTAAACATCGATTACCAGGTCCTGGGGGAGAGCGAGTTCTCGTCCGAACAGCTCAACGTTCTGCTGGTCGCTGTCAAAAAGGACCTTGTGGCTCAATATATCGATATCGCAGGGAAGGCAGGGCTTACCCCGTCTATTATCGAAGTGGACACGTTTGCATACCAGAACATATTTGAAGCCAACAACCCGGAAGAGACCGAGGACATCAGCCTGCTTGTGGATGTCGGTGTTTCCAAGACATCCCTGAACGTGCTCAAAGGAACGCGTTCGCTTATGATGCGGGACAATTCCTCCGGCACATCCCAGATTGCCGAGGAAATTATGGCCGAGGCGGATTGTACGGAAGAAGAGGCGGAAAATATTCTTGCCGGGACGGCCGGTACGGACCCGGAGGCGATCCCGGAAGACCGGCTCAATGATATCATCGATGAAGTCACCGCCAACTGGTGTGCCGGGGTATTCGATGTGGTGAATACATACCGGACCAATATCAATGAAGGAGATATCAAACGTGTGTATCTGACCGGCGGAGGCTCCCAGGTGAACGGGTTTGCGGATACCCTTTCCCGGGGTCTGGAAACGGATGTAACCACTTTTGATCCGTTCGCAAAAGTAGCAGTGAACAACAAGCAGTTTCAAACCTTCACAATCGAACAATCAGCCCCGCTGGCCGCGATAGCCATGGGTCTTGCACTGCGGGAAATGGATGACAAATGATACGTATCAATTTACTGCCCTATCTGGCCGCCCGGAAGAAAGAGAACATCAGAAAACAGATTTCCGTTTTCACCGGTCTTGTTATTCTGGTTCTGGCTGCATTATTTTACCACTATACTTTCACACAGGACAAAATCGATACCATGGAGTCCAAAGTGGCCTCGGTGAAAAAGGAAATCAAACGGTACAAAAAAAAGGCCGAGCGGGTCAATACAATTAAAGAGAAGCTGGAAACGGTTGACAAAAAGTATGATATCATCGTGTCGCTCAGAGACAAAAGGAGAAAACCGTTGATTCTTCTCGACAGCATGACCCGGCTTATCGTACCCGAAAGAATGTGGCTGGAGGAAATGGCTGCGGACAACAGGAATGTCAGGTTGAGAGGAACGGCATTTGACAACAAAACCGTGGCCGATTTCATGACCAACCTGGAGAATTCCGACCTTTTCGGTGAAGTGGACCTTAAAAGCCTGAAACTTGAAACTTTGAACGATATAAAGGTAAAATCATTCAATCTGACGTGCAGCAAAAAAAAGGCGTCAAAAGAGGATGAAGATACCGGGAAAAAGCCATAGCCATGAACGAAAAAAACAAAAATTCGGGCCAAATCAACCAGAGGTTCGCTGCCCTGTTTGAAAAAGCGGACACCCTGACCAAAAAACAAAAAATCCTGATTGTCGTTCTGACGTTCGTTCTTATTCTGGGTGCCTACTGGTATTTTTTTTACAGTCCGCAGCACGATACACTCCAAAACCTCAACAAGGAATACCAGAGCCGGCAGAAGAAGCTGAAGGACTACAAGAAAAAAGCTCAGGCACTTGCCGAGTATGAAAAAAAATTCCAGGAAGCCAAGGGGCGACTCAATTTTGCCCTGCGGGCCCTGCCGGACAAAAAAGAGGTCCCGTCATTGCTGACCGGCATATCAAATGCCGGAAGCGAGGCCGGGCTCGATTTTGTACTGTTTCAGCCCGGAACGCCTGTGCAGAAAGATTTTTATTCAAAAATTCCGGTCCAGATGGAAGTCAAAGCCGGTTTCCATCAGCTCGCCGGCTTTTTCGACAAGGTATCCAGACTCAACCGGATTGTGAACATCGAAAATCTTACTCTGAATACTTCCAAAGAAGGCGGCGATCTGACTGCATCCTGCAAGGCGGTTACATACATGTTTACCAAGGAAGAGAACAAAAACAACCAGAAGAAGGGAAAGTAAATTTATATGGCGGTCCAATCAACTGTTCGATTTATACTTTTCACGGCAGCCTGTTTTCTTGCTTTTGCACTTACCGCTTGTGACAGTCCGCCTGCCCAAAAACAGCAGGGTCAATCAAAACAGCAGAGTCAATCAGATGTGGTCTCCAAAAAGATCATCAAGGAAAAGACGGAAACGACAGAAACTACGAAGACCACGGAAACTACGGAAAAGAAGAAAGCGCGGAAAACACAGGATGAAAAGGATGCACGGAAAACAGCGGAAAAAGAAACCGGATCGAATAAAAAGCCGGCTACTTTGAATGAGAAAGACAAAGAGAAAAACAAAGAGAAAGAGAAAGAAACAAAACCAGCCGCCGGACCGGAGAAAACCGAGAAGCCTGAAGTTGAAAAAGGAATTCAGGTCAGCCAGTCTCAACCTGCTTATTCGGCAGCCGGCAAAACAAATCCGTTTCTCCCGCTGATTCAGGGAGGAGCCGCGGCAAAGGAAGAGGAAAAAAAGCCGGAAAGAGAACTTACCCCTCTTGAAAAGCTGGATCTGAGCCAGCTTCAGCTGGTTGCCATTGTGGGGTCCGCCGGAGAAGGGGAGGATTTTGCCATGGTCCAGGAGGCCAGCGGTAAAGGGTATATTGTACAAAAAGGTACATATATCGGTACAAACAGCGGTATTGTTACCCGGATCGGAAAAGAAAAAATCATTATTGAAGAATCGTATACGGATTTCAAGGGTGAAGACAAAAACCGCAAAAGGGAAATGAAGCTACAAAAACAGGACAACAAGGAATAGGATTCAGTATGGACCGTTTACACGTTTTAAAACAAAAGCATGTTTTTTTTATCATTTCAGCGCTTGCACTGATGGTTTTGAGCGGATGCATCACCGGTCGGGGGGATACCGGCAAGACGACCGGAAATGAAACAAAAAAGACACAGCAGAGCATTTCTGAATCCGGGCCGCAAAAAACCGTGCTGGAAGATATCCGGATTTCAGAGGCTGGTGAAGCGGTAACCGTTCTGCTGAATGCAAACCGGAAACTTGAATACACCTCCATTAAACAATCCTTTCCATTCGGCATCGCCATATATATGCCGGAAACCGAATTTGCCGCCGGACTTGATCCGGCTGTCCCGGAAAATACAAACATACATGACATTCTTCTGTCTTACGCGGATGAAAGCAGGAAAACCGCAAAGCTGCTCATTCTCCTGGATGACAACGTCACCTACAGTGTCAAGGCCCTGAAAGACAGGGAACTGAGGGTACGGATCCCTCAGTCCTCTGCAATGTCCAGGAACGAAGAGCCGATTGGGGATGGAAATACCGAACCTTTGGCAACCATGCAGAACACGATCGAACCGTCGGATATCCCGGAAGGAACATCCGAGCTGACCGGTATCGAATTTACAACTGACAAGCAGGGCTACACCGATATTGATATCCATACATCCCAGCCGGTGAAATATGATATCCGGCAAAAGGACAAAAACACCCTTGTGATGAATCTCTCTGATACCAGTATCCCGAAACGGCATCAACGACCTTTTCTGGCCAAATATTTCAAATCCGCCGTGGACAGATTGCTTCCCAGACAGGAATCAAACAGGAACTCCAGAATCAAGATTGAATTGCGGAAAAACGTCCCCTATCGGGTCGTTCAAACCGAAAAAGGAATCCATCTGCGCTTTGAGCCCTCCGGTTTAGAGCCGCCCGAATTCGCCAAAGCGGAAAAACAGCTGCAAACCGATACTGTAAAAACGGCCCGGACGGAAACCAGCCGGAATTCGTCCGCTGTTGCCAGTGAGGAAAAACACAAGGAGAAGGAGGAGCAGGAAAAAGAGAGCCTCGAGGACATTTACGATGAAACCAAAGAATACACCGGCCGGAAAATCAAACTCGATTTTTACGAAACCGACATCAAAAATGTATTCCGGATCCTCAGACAGGTCAGCAATGAAAACTTTGCAATTGACAAGGATGTAACCGGCAATGTCACCCTTTCACTGGACAAGCCGGTTCCCTGGGACCAGGTACTCGATCTTGTTCTCAAAATGAACGGACTGGGAAAAACCAGGGAAAACAATGTGATCCGTATCGCTACACAAGACACCCTTCAAAAAGAGGAAAGCCGCAGGCAGCAGCGGATCGAAGCCAAAAAGAGGGAAATTGAGCAAAGAAAAAAACTCGAACCTCTGGTCACCGAATATATTCCGATCAACTATTCCAGTGCAAGTGATGACATCAAACCGCACCTCGATGAGATCAAATCAA
>CAYFVA010000104.1:0-8036 GCA_964346265.1 uncultured Desulfobacterales bacterium | reverse complement strand
CGGCCTCGAGATCATCCACCATGCAGTAACTTCCCAGGGATGCCGTACTTTCATACTCCGGGCCGGCTCCGCGGACGTCTCCAAAGCGGTTGTCCTTCATCTCCACCACACGGCCGCACCCCACCGGACAGGACCCACAGGAAAACTTCTTTTTCAGATACCTTTCAGAGACCCGGGCCCCATCCAGGCGGCCGGCTTCCGGAAACTCACCGTCTCTGAAATTTTTCACCGGCAGATCTCCGCTTTTTTCAAGCTGAACAAATCCGCCTGCCGTGCCGCAGCTTCTCAATTCCTTTCCCGCCCCGATCACCTTGCGGGTAAGCCTTTGAATCATTTGCCTGAACTCATCACCGGCTCCAGCCACCGGCCGCCCGTCCGGTACAACTGCAATCGCCTTGAGTCTTTTCGATCCCATGACAGCACCGAGCCCGCATCTGCCGGCCGCCCTTGCGTCACTCCCGTCATGCATAACAGACGACAGTAACACACATTTTTCTCCAGCAGGTCCGATACAGGAAACAACTGTTTTTTTTCCGTGGATCTCCTGAAGCCTGTCCGATGTACCAAAGGTGTCCAGTCCATATATTTCGTCTGCACTGTGAATCCGGCAGCCTGCAGGAGAAACTTCAGCATACACGGGCCGGTCTGCCGAACCTCTCACCGTAATCAGGTGAAATCCGCATTTGGCAAGTGCGTTCCCCCACCGTCCTCCGACATCACTTTCGGCAAACATGCCGGTGAGCGGAGATCTTGAAACAAGGGCGTGTCTGCCTGAGCAGGGAATATTGGTACCATTGAACGGGCCTGCCGCAAAAATCAGAACATTACCGGGGGAAAGGGGATCATGCTCCCAGAGCTTTTCCCTGTATGCGATACAGGCACCAAGCCCGCTGCCTCCGATAAAGTGCTCCAGGAGATTTCTGTCGACCTCTTTCGGCGTAACGCTTTCCTCAGTGAGATTCATATCAATCCATCTCATGAAAAACTCCTTTCAGGAAATCGGTTCGAAAATCCTTGACTTTTTATCTTTCATATGTAACAAAACTTGTCAATACTTTCATAATAAAATTAATTTTCTATGGAAAACCCATGAATTTTTCAGACAAATCCTTCAGTCTTGCCATTGAAGCCAAAGAGCCGGAGCTATCTCCGAAAGGAAAAAAACTGGCCCGGTTTATCCTGGAAAATCCCACAAAAGCGGTTTTTCTGGCCACCCGAGACCTTGCGGAAAAAGCCGGCGTCAGCGAGGCGACCGTGGTCCGGTTCGTCCGGCAGATCGGCTATACAACCTATTCCGAGTTCAAAAACGAACTGCGGAAACACATCGATTCCGAACTCACCCTGCTTGAACGCAAGGAAATGACTATATCAGACACAGGGGACAACGGACTTGAGCGGACAGTAGCCAAAGAGATCGACAACCTCAGGGTTCTGCTGGAAAACATTGACCGGGAACAGGCGGAAAAAATCGTGGAACTGTTGAGCGGACCCGCGTCGGTGTATATTGTCGGATCCAGACTCTCCTACCATGCCGCCTACTACATGGGGTGGGCCATGACCAAAATCAGAAAAGATGTGAATATCCTTAAAGGGAGTGACCGGACTTCGCTGGACTGGCTCACAGTCGCCCGGGAGGACTCGGTGGTTGTCATTGTCGCTATTTCGAGATACCCCAACGAACTGATACGGGTGGGCAAGTATGCCAAACAGCTGGGAATGAAGCTGGTGGTCATCGCCGACAGCATGGCCTGCCCCCTGATCCAGTTTTCACACTACCACCTGATAACCGGGCCCAAAACCATTCCATTTTATGAAAGTTCCTCCTCCATGCTGTGCCTGATCATCCACCTGTTAAACGAGGTGATCAAAATAAACGGAGACGAGGTACAATCCCACCAGGAAAAACTGGAAAAAGCATACCGGGAAAACGACATCCTGTTCAATCTGGACTGACAGCAGCTTCCCCCTGTTTTATCCGGGAAACCGGAAAAGGACCGCCGGCTAAAGAAGAAGCGAGTCGTCCATGGTTACTTTCCTTGCAAGTTCCCTGTAATCCGCAGATGCATTGCACCCGGGCGCGAATTCAAAGATGGTTTTGCCGAACGAAGGCGCTTCACTGAGACTCTCGCTGTATCGAATCGGTTTGCAGATATATTCGGGATACAACTGCTTGAGTTTGGCAAAGATTTCCTGTGGCCCTTTTATTCGTTGATCCATGAACGTGGGCAGAATATACTTGAGCTCCACATCCCGCCGGTACCGCTGGATCGATCCAAGACTCTTTAAAAATTCGGACAGGCCCTGGAGCGGCATGAATTCGAGTGCGACCGGCACAAGTACTTCAGTGGCGTAAAAAAAGACATTGACACTGAGCTGATCCCATCCAGGGGCCGTATCAATGAGAATAAAATCATACCGGTATTCAAAAGGCTTCATGGCTTCGTGAAGAGTCCACTCGGCACCAAAGCTTTTCCGGTCGATGATCCGCTTCACACCGGCCAGGGATTTACCGCCGGCAAGAAGCCACAGATTTTCCCTGGCCTTGATCACGCTCTCGTCGGGTTCAAGCTCCGCGGTCAGAAGCTCTGTGAGCCCGGATTTCGGCTTTTTACCAAGAAGATAAGACACCTGGCCCTGGGTATCGGTATCCACGATCAGCACTTTGTAGCCGGCCAGTGCCAGAGAGGCCCCGAGGTTGGTCGAGGTGGTGGTCTTGCCTACTCCGCCCTTACTCAGGGCGATGCACAGTTTCCTGGCGGGCTGGTTTTTTATTTTGCGGTCCGGCTCGATCGTGGCGCTTTTCTCTTCCTCCAGAAGCTGATCTATGGAGACGGGGAACCTGTTATGGCAGGCTTTGCATTTGGCAACAAAACTTTTTGCAGAAGGCAGCTTCTTTTTGACGACATCTACGGAAATATTGTGCTTCTTCGTGCATTTAGGGCAGACAATAACAGTCACTTATCCTCCTTTTGTAATTCCTTTATAATAGCTTCAACTGCCACATTTGCCAGCTGTTTCAGCGATATACTCCGTTTTTTTTCCCCGGCAGCGATTTTAAACCGTATCCGGGCTTTTGCCGGCCAGACCTGAATGGACACGTTATCCTTTGTCACTTCCCACTTGTGCTCTTCCTCGATTGGGGCTTTTCCGTTTTCTTCAAACTGTTCCTCCTTGGGCAGACCGTTTCCATCGGTCCTGTAGATAAAGCAGTCCAGCTCCTCATGTCTTGGAGTGAGATCATCACGCCCTGCAAGGATATTTTCCATTACATCTTTTTTTTTCTGTTCATCATTCATTTACATGCCATGTTCATACGTATGAGAGTTGCTGTTACCACCCATCCTCACTGTACTTCCTTCAGCTGTTCCAGTGTTTCAAACAGACGTTTTACTTTTCCCGGGGTCGGATTAAGCCATACCATCCCGCAAACCAGATTGTTCCTGGCATCAGGGGATATATGAACGATTTTGTATTCGAGTTCATCAAAAGACCGGGCAAAAAGATCGACCCGGATCCCTGGAATGACATCTCCGAGAAACTCCCCGAACTGAAAGACAAACTCCGTATCAATGCAGACACCGAGTCCGGACATGCTGATATCTTTCAGGGGATAGGTTTTATTTTTTATGGTTACCGTACAGTCCGGCCGGTCCTTGACATAGACTCTCGGTGCTTTTCTGGAAGGCCGCTTTACCTCTTGTTCATCTGTAACCGAATCGATTTCATCGACCGGCAACGTTTCCGGATTCTCTTCGGGCATAGCGTCGGCCTGGAACCCGGAGTCCTTGTCTCCATTGACAATTGACACTCCGGTCCGGTAGATGTAGCAGTCCAGGTCCCGGTCACCGGACGCGACATCATCCGATCCAGACAACAGGTCCTCCATTAGATCTTTTCTGTCCGCTTCACCCATTTTCTTGTTTTGTCTGCCCCTGGTTTTCTTCCAGGTCTTCCGGCTCCAGGGAGCCATGTTTCAATGACTTCAATATATCAAAAAGTTGTTGCTCCTTGTCATCTGTGGGGTTCAGCCAGACCATTCCGCAAACCATCTGGTTGTCCGTATCCGGTGAAATATGAACGATCTTGTATTCCAGATCCTCAATGGACTGACCCGGAAGATCGAGCCGGATCCCGGAGATGGCATCCCCCAGAAACTCTCCAAGCTGGAAGACCTCTTCGGCGTCAATGGTTACCCCAAGACCTGTCAGACTGAAATCTTTCAACGGATAGGCTTTGTTGGCTATCGTTACGGTACAGTCATCCCGGTCACTTACATGCACGCGATAGGATTTGCGAAGGTGCCGGTCGAAATCCAGATCATCTTCAAGCGGTTCAAGTTCTATGGATTCATCGGCGATTTTTTCGGAATTCTTTGCAGATTGTTTTTTAAAATCTTCAGCCATAATTCGACCCTGTTGTATTTTTTTGACAAACAAATCTTTGACTTTCAAAATAACCCATAATACAGTAACAAGCAAGCAAAAAAAGAAAAGCGGGAGAAGCCCATGAATCAGTTTCAAACGGTCACAAACGAACTTGTCGTGAACTTTCAAACAGGCATTGATATCAAAGATATCACCGAACCCCTGGAAAAAGTAATCAAGGAATCCGGTATCCGGACAGGCTCTGTGAATATTTTTATCCCGGGCTCCACAGGTTCGGTCACCACGATCGAGTACGAGCCCGGGGTGGTCAGTGATCTCAAGAGAACCGTCAACACACTGGCCCCGCCGGAAATGGAGTATGAACATGAAAAGGCCTGGCATGACGGCAACGGACACAGCCACGTGCAAGCCGCCCTGTTGGGTCCTTCACTCACAGTGCCCATCCGGAATTCCGCGCCGGCACTCGGCACCTGGCAGCAGGTGGTGGCTGTCAACCATGACAACCGGGCGAGGAAAAGAGAAGTGTTGCTCACCCTTCAGGGAATATCCTGAATTCAGGAAGTTTTTATGCATCAAGACCCGATTTTGAACATCAAGTACTGTTGCCGGTGTTCCGCAGAAATGGAATACAAAGTTCCCCCTGGAGACGACCACCAAAGGCCTGTTTGCCCGGCCTGCGGCTTCATACACTACCAGAACCCCAAAATGGTGGTGGGTTGTATTCCGGAATGGGAGGATGGCATCCTTCTCTGCAGACGGAACATAGAACCCGGTTGGGGGAAATGGACACTGCCGGCCGGATACCTTGAAAACGGAGAAACCGTCCAGGAGGGGGCGCTGCGGGAAACAAAAGAAGAAACCGGAACTACGGTGGACCTGATCGACCCGTTTGCCATGTACAATATCGTATTCGTCAACCAGATCTACTTGATGTTCCGGGCCGCACTCAAAGACACCTCCTTTCACCCCACGCCCGAAAGCAGCGAGGTCCGGCTCTTCGAAGAACAAGCCATTCCATGGGATCTTCTGGCATTTCCCGTGATCGAACAGACACTGGCCCGATATTTCAAGGACCGGGAAAAGGGAACATTTCCGTTCCGGATCGATGAAATAAAAAAGGGCATCTGACCCTTTTACACAAAGGATCAGATACCCTTTTACACAAACCACATATCATGTGTATCAGCCGTAGGCCGGCTGAAATACCATACTATTAAGCGAGCAACTCTGCCATTGCCGCGGCCTGGGGATGTGCAAAGATGAGGATCAGAGCAATAACCAGTGCGTAAATAACGAGCGATTCGATCAAGGCAAGGCCGATCAAGAGAGTAACCGTAACCTTACCGGATGATTCCGGATTTCTTGCAATCCCGTTAACCGCTCCGTTAATACCGAAACCCATTCCGATTCCGCAACCGAAAGCTGCAACACCTATTGCGATACCAGCCGCCCATACACTTGCAATAAAAAAATCCATTTCCTACTCCTTTTCCAATTAAAGTTCTCAGTTATACTACCCAACGGGCTTCTTCCATTTCCCGTATAAAAAACCGTATTGTGGCCGGCCTGAACAAGGCATCATGCATGACGAACTTCACAGGCCGGATAAAATCAGTGCGCCTCTTCAATGGCTTCTGCAAAGTACATGACAGACAGCAGAAAAAACACGAACGCCTGCAGAAGAGAGATAAATACACCCAGCGCCATAATCGGCAGCGGCGCAAGGAAAAGTCCGGCCAGAACCAGAAGAATCGTGACCACCAGTTCATGCCCTGTGATATTTCCGAAAAGACGGAAAGACAGAGAGAGAATTCTGGCCAGATGGCCGATGATCTCAATGATCAGCATAAAAGGCGCCATCCACCAGACCGGGCCTAAAAAGTGCTTGATGTATTTCGGGCCATGGTACTTGACACCCACCATCCAGCTGAACGGGACAACCACGAGAGCACAGGCCAGGGTTGTATTAATACTTGCCGTTGCCGGATAAAACCCGGGAACAAGTCCCATCAGATTGCTGATCAGAATAAACAGAAAAATGGTTGCGCAAAGCGGGAAAAGCCATCTTCCGTCTTCGCCCGTCATATCCACCATAAACTCCTCAAGGCCGGATACCAGTACTTCAAAGACATTCTGCAGCTGTTTGGGAACAAGCTGTGCATTTTTTCCGGCAAGCCATCCGAAAACAATTAAAAGAATCATGGAGATCCACATGTAGATCACATGCGGATTTTCATGGGCCCAATGCCCCAGTCCGATCAACTCGAAGAATCTAACAAAAACAAGATATGGATGTTCCACCTTACACCGCCTCCCTGAAAATAAGTTTTGTTATCTCAAGAATGGTTGCCGTGAACATGCTTGCAACCACAACCGAAAGGCCTGCCAAAAGACCCAACGGGTTCACGATATCCTTTGATATAAGCAGGAATATCACAATCCCGCTTACTATAAATCTGATGTAGTACTTGACCAGTACGCCGGTTAAAATCATACGCCCGTCGTGTATCACCCGGCCCGGTTCGAATGATTTTTTCAGCGTTCTTTTAAGAAAGTGAAAATTGACCGTAACGATAAACGCCCCGAGCATGAATCCCCATGCAAAACGGAAAGGTGTATTGATAAAACAGAAAAGGGTTGCCACAACAAACAGAAACCAGTTGGATGCTGTCACAAAATCAATGATTCGTTTTGGTTTTTCCATTAAATCCACCCGTATTTTACATTTTCCTGCTCTTTTTCCCCGCCCGGATAAGGTTCCGGAATCCGGCCACAATCCCCATTCCAAGGCCGATCAGGGTCAGCACCGGGGATGTGTCAAACGTATTGTCAAGCCAGACCCCCAGAAAAAGACCGATAAATATGGCAAGCGCCAGGGAGATCCCGAGGCTGCTGTAATATGCAAGATCCTTCAGGTTCCGGTATTTATCCTTGTCTCCCATTGGCACGCCCCGTTTTACACTCAAAGATCAAATTATCTCAAGAGCAAATAACACATGAATTTATATAAGTCAATCTGAAATTGTTCATTCCACCAAAAGCGTGCCGCAGCTTTCCGCCTCTTTCACTTCCCCGATGATCCGGGCCTGGATACCAGCCTCTTCCATTTCAGCGACACACTCTTTCACATCCCGTCCATCCATACTGATCACAAGTCCGCCGGATGTCTGGGGATCGAAAACAATATCCTGAACAAACCGGCTGACATTCGCACCAAATTGAACCCGGCTGCCGAAAAAATTCCTGTTTTTGTGGGCTCCGGCAGGCACAAGCCCCATTGAGGCAAACTCTTCCACCCCTTCGATAACAGGAATCCGGCCGGAATCGAGCATGATATCCAGTCCGCTCGCCCTTGCCATCTCCAGAAGGTGGCCGGCAAGACCGAAACCGGTCACGTCCGTTGCTCCACCGACCCGGTATCGAACCATGATTTCGGCGGCGTACCGATTGAGCTGGGCCATGACGGAAACAATCCGTTGGGCAGTATCCGCTCCGGAGAGTTCAGCCTTGAGCGCAGTGGCGGCAATACCTGTTCCCACGGGTTTGGTGAGAATCAGTACATCCCCTTTTCGGGCCCCTTTGTTGGTAATGATCCGGTCCGGCCGGACGGTCCCTGTAACAGAAAGACCATATTTAAACTCGGCATCCTCC
>CAYFVA010000103.1:0-8049 GCA_964346265.1 uncultured Desulfobacterales bacterium | reverse complement strand
TTCCCGCAATCCGCCTCTTGACGGGCGGACCTTTTGTGCATATAGATGAGTTCATTACCCTGTTACTTTTTTTGAAAAGGATAAATACTGTGTATACGGTTCTGGACGGAGCGACCCTGTTTGACGGCGACAAAAAACATATAAAAAATGGCGTGATGGTATTCAAGGATTCAACGATTCATGCCGTGGGGAAAAAGGGGCAGGTAAAGATCCCCAAGGACGCCAAAACCATAAACTGCACCGGAAAGTACATCATCCCCGGCCTCATCGACACTCACATACATCTCGACATGCACGGCATGGGAGACACCTACCATGAAAGCCTGGTGGAGGACAAACTGAGGACCATCCGGGCGGCAAAGGAAATGACCAACACGGTCCGGGCCGGTATCACAACCGTTCGGAACGTGGGATCGGCCAATTTCATCGATATCGCCGTGAAAAAAGCGGTGGAGGACGGGTTGATCATCGGGCCGAGGATTCTGGCAAGCGGGAAAATCATCTGCATGATGACGGCGGGCAATGAATATTTCAAAGGATTGTACAGAGAGGCCGACGGTGCGGAAGAAAACCGAAAGGCAGCCCGGGAACAGATCAAGGAAGGGGCGGATTTTCTCAAGGTGATGGCCACCGGCGCCATCATGAATCCGGGCGGTGTGCCGGGCGCGCCCCAGCTGGATATCGACGAAATCCGAGCGGTTGTCAATGAAGGCCGGAAAATCGGATTCCACACAGCCGCTCACGCCCATGGTGCCGAAGGGATCAAAAATGCGGTAAAAGCAGGTGTGCGGACCATTGAGCACGGGACGCTCGCCGATGAAGAGGCCATCCGGATGATGGCGGACAAGGGGGTTTTTCTCTCTTCTACATTGAGTTCCAATTTCTGGATGCTCAAGGCCAAGCGGAACAACAATATTCCCCAGTTCATGTTTGAAAAGGCCAAGGAGATCGAAAAAATCCGGAAAAAAAACCTGAGACATGCCATAGATAACGGTGTCAAAGTGGTGATGGGTACGGACGCGGGCACCCCTTACAATTACCATGGAAAAAACGCCACTGAACTGATCCAGTACGTAAAACTCGGACTGATGTCTGAAGAACAGGCCATTGTCGCTTCCACCAAAACCGCTGCAGAAGCCCTGGGCATGGACGACCGGATCGGCACCCTGGAGAAGGGAAAATCCGCCGACTGCATCGTACTGGGGGAAAATCCCCTTGAAAACATCGCGTGCCTGGACCCGGAAGGCAGCATCGTGTTTGTTTTCAAGGAAGGCACCCTGATTAAAGGGAAAGTGGATGTTACCCACTGGGCGTTCGCCTCATCTGATCTTGAAACCAATTAAAAAAGGAGAAAATCGGGCATGAGTGAAAGAAAACGGATTCTTTTTTTGTGTGATGCAAGTGATATCGACGTGGTGGAACAGAGTTTCAGGGACCAGGAAGAGTATGAACTCACAATGGAAACCATTGAAAAAATCCTCAGCTTCGGTGTCCGGGAATACCTGGTTCAGACCATCGAGCGGATCAACCACAACCCGGATATCTATGACGGAGTGGTGGGGACCCATGACTCGTCCGCCATCATCGCCGCCATCATCGCCCAGGAAACCGGCAAGCGTTTCGCACCTGTACAAGGGATCGTGAACAGCCAGAACAAATACATATGCCGGCGGATCCAGGAGAAAATCATACCGGAATACACCCCGAATTACTGCCTTGCGCTGGATTACCTTCGGGACCCGTCCCAACTTTCCACCCCTTTTTTCATCAAACCCGTCCGGGCCAACATTTCGTTCGGGACCCACAAGATCGACTCCCCTGAGCAGCTCGAGTACTATATCGGCAACGAAAGCATGGACATCGCCCTTTTCAACCAGTACTACCTGGATGCGCTGGCCTACAACTCCGGTTACCATAACGCGCTGAACATCGCCACCTGCAACAGTTTCATGTGCGAAGAGTTCATACAGGGAAACCAGGTGACGGTGGACGGGTATATATACGAAGGACTGGTGTATTTCTTCGGAATCACCAAGGCGGTATACTATCCGCGGACCAACAGTTTCAGCCACCACGAATTTCCATACACCTTTCCGGAAAAACTTGAAAACAGGATCAAGGATGCGCTTTCCAAACTGATTCCGGAACTCGGGATCGACAACAGTTTTTTCAATGTGGAACTCAGGGCGGACGAAGAGAATGAAAGTTTTGCACTCATCGAGGTGAACAGCCGGATCGCCTTCCAGTTCGCCAAAACCATTGAATCGGTCACCGGGTTTGATCCTTTGCGCATGCTGTGCGACATGGCCGTGGGCAAAAAGCCGGAGCAGAAAGCGGCCACCGAAGACCTTTTCAAATCCTGCTACAATTTTGAGCTGCATGCATTCTCAGATGCCCGGATCATGCATACGCCCACCCAGATCGCCTACACGGAAATCGCCATGAAATACCCGGAAGTGAAGGTGAGGAACCTGGTTCATGAAAACGCCAACCTTTCCGATTTCAAGCACAACCCGGAAAGCTTTCGCTACTGTATCATCGACGTTCCCGGCAACAGCGACGAAGAAATCATGCTCAAGTACGAAGATGTGGTCTCCATGCTGGGATACAACTTCGATTCCCCGACCGACGATATCCTGCACAACCCGGAACTTCCCTCCCGGCCCCCGGAGCAGACCAAAGGCGGAAAGCTGGAGTTCCACCGGCAGCCCAATTCCCATAGCTGATCCCAAAAGGGCCGGCGGCGGACCAGACATTCTTCCGCCGCCGGTTCGATCATTTCTTTCATCACCCACTGCATGCAGAAAAAGACAGCCGGACCGCTACTCCGTTCCAAGGGCCGCCGCCATGACGGTGCCGACGATATCCATGGCAAACGGGGTTAAAAAGTCGGTGAGCGGCACCCGCTGCTCCGCTCCCTCGAGCGCGGGGATCCGGATGATCCCGGACACGGGAAATTTAAACAGGGACCGCCTTTCCGGCATTTCAAGAAAGATATCCTGGCTGATGAGCACCAGTCTTGCGTGACGGCAGCCGAACACGGCAAGATCGTCGGCTGCATGGTCGAGGTACCGCTCGTTGGACGCATCCAGGATCACCAGATTGTCTTCCCTGACATCATAGTCATGCCGCAAAAGCGGAAGATACCAATCCCCTTCGGCGAAAAACGGGGTATCCGCCTTGGCGGAAAGGTCGTTCTCCATGCCTTCAAGGAAACGGTCAATGTCCTTGTTTTCCATAAATACACTCTCCCAGTGACGGACATTTTCCTCCCCGTATTTTTCCACCATGGATTCACGTCTTTCCAGCCTGACATATTTGGCCCCCACCCGGTTGTCCACGGTCACAAGCGGTCCGTGGGCGCCTGCACCGTATGGCTGATATGAGGCCAGCATTTTCCCCTGGTCATCGAATTTGGATGCAAGGGAAAGCCCGGTGCCGTCCGGAGGAGAAAGAATCAGGCAGGACTTGTATTCCCGGTTCCGGCCCATGACCTGATAGATATCATGGCACAGCGCCTTGTCCTCCATAAGGTTTCGAATCACCCGGGCGGCCCGTTTAAAGTGGGTTTGAACGATTTTCGCTTTTTCAGGTTCCCACATCGCCCAGGCATCGAGAAGAACAAGACTCAAGGCTGTATACAGCACAATCTCCTCCAGGGGTTCATGAAAATCGGACCGGACCCGGTACCCGTTTTCCGGGCCGTTCTCTGTTCCTTCCATGCATTCGGGCCCGAAATAACGTGTCCGCTCGCTGTCAAGATGTTGAAGCCGTTCGGGATCACCGGGAAAATAACAGGAAGACACGGCAATATTGACCGTATCTTCCCCTGAATTCCCGGGCACCTCGGACCGTTCCACGATCCGCATGGGAACCGGCACAAACCTCTTGAGTCTTGCCGCCACATTCCGGACGGCAGCCTCCGCCCCGGCGTCCAGGGGAACGAATTTGAGCTTGGTCTCGGATTCTTCGGCAAAAACCATTCGGGCAAAATCCTCATGCAGTTTGCGGTCAAAGGCCAAAAGCCTGTCCGTGGGGTCCGTATCCCCTATGGCTTCTGCAAGGTATTTTGCCCCCCTGATGCGTTGGGCAAAAGGGTCCTTTCGAATCACCCTCTCAAGATGCGTTGTGGTATCCCGGTCCATGACGGCCGGTCCCATTTCACCCAAAAGCTGCTCCTTGTGTTTCAGCAGGAAGAACTCTCCCTGGACAGTGGATTGTTCGTATCCCACGGAACGGGAGGTCGTTACCGATTTGGCCCGGTTTCTCGGATAATCATCCGGTTTTCTGCCGACCGCAAGGCCGAAGTGAAAGGCCAGCATGTAATAGAACATCAGGTCCACAAACGGCTGAAAGCTGTCATCGAGTTTGGGCAGAAGGACAAGGTTGCCGTTCGAGAAGTTTCGGATTCTTTCTGTTTCCGTGCCGTCGAAAGTGACCGCGCAGAAAGGAATACCTTCATTGTACAAGGTTTCCATGATCCGGATTGCCTGTGAAAATCGTCCCGCACATGTGGCATTGACCGCAAGAAAACATCTTTTCCCGGCATCCTTTATCAGACGAAGATTCACATCGTCATAGTCGATTGCTTTGCCGGCCATGGACCAGGTCATCTCCTCCATTTTCATGACCGCCTCATGGCCCGTGCCGGTGGAATGAAGGGCATCGATCAGGACAAACCCGTCCTTTCCTGCGTACTGAAGAGCAAGTTCGCCTGCCAGATTGTCCATGTTTTTGTCTTCGGTCATGGATTTGAGATAGTGGGGAATCTGCATGATACCGCCGGTAACGCTCCAGTCCACCGGCCGGCGGATGATATCCCGGCCGATATGGAGACTGAACAGAACAAGGCTCATCATGGAACAAAACGTGCTTTTGACGGCCGAAACCGTAACTTCCTCACCGCTCATCACGTATACCACGCCGCAGCTCTTGCGGGCCACGAGCGCCATATCCCCGAAGATTTTCTCGGTGACGCCGATGAACAGAATGTTGTTCCGGTACAGTTCCTTGGACAGTTTCACCATTTCCGCGGTGGTGGCACTCCAGCTCAAAAGGAGAACCAGGTCCTCTTCCGGGACGAATGTGCCCTTCAACAGGTCGAGTTCAACCGGCTGCCGCACGATCACCTGGACAGTCGGGAACGTCTGCCGGATGAAGCCGGAAACCGTAAGCGCCGCATGAAAGGATGTTCCCATCCCTGCGATGAATACCCGTTTGATGCCGCCGAGATTCTCGCCGAACCGTCTTTTGAGGTATTTTTCGTTGATGCTGAACCCATTGATATTGAAACTCGAGTTGAGCACATTGTCCACCATATTTTCCAGAAGCTCGGGCACTTCTTCCAGGTGAGTTTTGTAAAACGACTTGTCAAGGTCCTTGTGCACGTGGGGCGGCGTCAGATTGATCTGATAGGGCTCGATATCATGGAGGATCTTTCCTTCAAAATCAGTGATCTCCACATTGCGCTCCACATCACCGTTTTTGAAATCCGTATTGATCCGGGCAAACAGGTTTTCCCCTTCAAGCGCATACACATCCACCGCAAACCGGGTCAGCACACTGTCGATTTCCGCATCCCGGTCTTCCCTGCATTTTTCAATTTCCTCCCTGGATACCCGCAGTTGGTTCAGCTCTTTGATCTCTTGGTCCCGCTGTTTCAAGAGACTCTCATACGCCTTGGTCACCTCCATGATCTCCAGCTGGGAAAACAGCCCCAGAGAGGCGTTGACATCCGAAACCACCATATAGTCACTGGTGTCCCGCCTTCTGACGATGAACAGCGGGCGGTTGTTGGCCACCGTGTAAACGGTCCGGGGGGATTTCACACTGATTCCAGCCACGGCGATCTGGCCGCCGTTTTTGGTAAAACGCCTGGCCGCCTCCACAAAGGCTGCTTCATCAAGCTCCCTGTCCCCTTTGTCTCTTATCTGCTTGAAAATCTGGTAATTGATGGTATTGCTGCCGACAGCATACTCTTCAAGGCCTTTTTCCACCTGGTCTTTGACCTGTTGAAACTGCCGTTTCTCATTTTTCA
This sequence comes from uncultured Desulfobacterales bacterium, assembly GCA_964346265.1. GTDB lineage: Bacteria > Desulfobacterota > Desulfobacteria > Desulfobacterales > Desulfobacteraceae > JAIPEK01. The sequence goes on along the minus strand of CAYFVA010000103.1, from coordinate 2,012 downwards.
GCACATCAAAATAATACCCCCACAAAAGGGCAAAATATTCAGATGAATTGTCGCTCCTGAACGGCACCCGCACCACACCTGTGAGAAAATCCCGCATCTCATCTTCCACGGATGTCGCGAACTGGCCGTTCAAAACAATGCTCCTCTCCCCTTTCTCATCGATGAACGGATGCGCATTTTTCAGGGTTACCTCGGACTGAAGCGCCCATCTTCCCTGGGTGATGACCGGCTGCAGAAGGTAGTTCAGGCACTTGGGGCCGGTCACTCCCAGCGGAGCGGACAGGGCAGCCTGTGTTCCCGATGAAATGCTCATGGACATGGCCTTGAGAATCTCGTTTTTCTGCGTCCATTCCAGAACGGCGGCAGCAGCTTTGCCGTACATGTTCACCCCTTTTTCCGCACCGTAAAGGGCGGGCCACTGGACGGCAGTCGATTCATAATCACCGGTCATGGCATAGTTCAGGCTTTTCTGGATTTCATTGGATATCCCCGGGTCGGTATGAATCCTGGATAAAAGCGCTTCATCCAGCAGACGGAACAGGTTTTTAATTCCGTCATTGTCGAAGTCATCCGGGATTTTCACCGGAATACCGGATATGAGCTGCCAGATGTATTTTTTGGCAAACGGGTTCATGTGAACCCGTTTGGAACTCTGCCGGGTAAACTCCACCGGCCGATATTCTTCAAAAATCACCTGAAAGAGATGGTCAAAGGCGTTATAAATATCAGCCACGCTCGCCTTGACCGGCCTGGCCTTTCCCAACGCGGTAATGCCTTTTTCCAGATGAGAACGAAAAATCGATTTGATGGCCACGAAGGAAAGATCGTACGTTTTCAGCATGGTTTCCACAACCCGCCGCAAATCATTCCGGGACCGCACCGTAAACCGCTCGAGCGGATACGGTTTTCCCGGGCAGCCGGGATACACCGACATTTGTCCGGAGGAAAACCGGGAGACGAGCTGCTCGAACTCCGGCCATGAAGCCCGCCCTTCACGGATCTCGTTGAACATCTCCAACGGCAGGCCTTCATACTCGATCAGACGTTTCTGCATCTGCTCCGCATCCATCCCCCCTTCCTGCCATATGGATAAAAGATGCCGGTCGCAATTTTGATGGATGGGATCATTTTCCAGAACCTCGAAAAGCCCGGCCACACTGCCCAGGTTTTTCCTCATGTTGATCGGATCGGTCATATTTCCGAACTTCGCCACGCCCGTACTGTCCGGGGCCCGGTAAATAATAGCCGACATCCCCGTAACAACCCTGCTCAGGCTGTTCGACGCGTTTCCGAAGTATGCCACGATTCCACACATCCTCAACCCCGCATAAAATGTTTTCAGTCCATATGTACCGGTTCTGGCGTAAGATTTCGCATGAAACAAATCCTGTCATTTGGAAAAATTTTTCCGGAACCTGTTTTTTATATTGCAATAATCCGTTTCACTATTATATCTTAAAAGAAATTGCAATAGGAAATCATACAACCGAACCCCATAGAAATCTATTACTCCATGCCACTTTTTAAAAGCAGAGCCCAAAGCCGGGCCAACCAGATCGAGCGTCTTGATTCAAATTTTTCAAGCGCAATGACCAAAGCATTTCTTGAGGAGATCAAGGGATTTCCATTCAGAAAGACCAAACAGTTGCTGCCGTTTGACGATGTAAGAGAACGGCTGGAGCTCCTTCTGGTGAAAGACATCGGTATTCAATCCGTGCGTCTGGATTCGATTATCGGCAGCCAGGGCCGGTACAAAGGCTTCACCCGCCATTTTTTCCCGCTCGATGAAAGTCTCAGGGAACGCTGGAAGAATGTGGAAAAGGCGATTGACGCAAAACAGGACCTGCCCCCGGTGGAATTGTACAAGGTCTGCAACGTGTATTTTGTAAAAGACGGGCATCACCGGATTTCGGTGGCAAGGGCCAGAAATATTCGATCCATTGAAGCCCGGGTGTTCGAATACGACTGTGACGTCTCCCTGAACACGGATACGGATATTGAAGAACTGGCCA
>CAYFVA010000102.1:0-8139 GCA_964346265.1 uncultured Desulfobacterales bacterium | reverse complement strand
TCAGCGCCACGATCACGGCGGAGTATTCGGACCCCTGGGATTTGTGAACGGAGATGGTGTAGGCCAGTGTCAAATCGTCCAGCTCTCCCACGTCATAGTCCACGATCCTGCCGTAGTAGTCCACGCTCACCCGGCCTTCTCCCTTGGCCGCCTCGAGCACCGTGCCGATGTCCCCGTTGAACACATCCTTTTCATAGTTGTTCTTCAGATGCATGACCTTGTCCCCGGTCTTGAAGGTCGATCCCTTGTTTTCAATGCCGCCTTCCGCCGGATTGAGCGCTGACTGCAGCATGCGGTTGAGGTTCACCGTCCCTGCGTTCCCCTTGTGCATGGGGGTCAGAACCTGAATATCGTCGATATGGGGAAAGGCTTTTCGGATGCGTTTGCTGCAGAGCGCCAGGATGGTCTCCACCATTCGTTCCGAATCATTGCATTCGATAAAGTAGAACTCGCTCGGGGTTTCGTCTTCCGGCCGATCCAGGCGGGGCATCTCTCCGTTTCTCACTGAATGGGCATTCATGACAATGGGACTTTCCCTGGCCTGCCGGAAAATCTCGGTGAGAAAAAAAGATTGAACAAAGCCCGATTCGATGATGTCGGCCAGCACGTTTCCCGGTCCCACTGACGGAAGCTGATAGGTGTCTCCCACAAGAATCAGCACGGCATTCAGCGGAAGAGCCTTCATTACATGATACATCAACCAGGTATCCACCATGGATACCTCGTCCACGATAAAAACATCCAGATCCAGTGGATTGGAATGGTTCCGGCCGAAGAACCCGTCATCCGGGTCATACTCGAGCAGTTTGTGAAGGGTGGCTGCGTTTTCCCCGGTCACCTCGGAGATTCTTCTGGCGGCCCTGCCGGTGGGGGCGCTCAGCACGACCTTTTTGTTCCTTTTTTTGTACACCGCACACAAGGCCCGGATCAAAGTGGTTTTTCCGGTGCCCGGTCCCCCGGTGATCACCACGATTCTCTCCTTCAGCACATTCCCCACCACCTCGAGCTGATTTTCGGAAAGCTTGATGGCAAGGCGGGACGCAACTTCCGCACTGATCATGTCCGCATCCAGATCCATCCCTGGTGCAGGCAGTGTCAGCATGCCCCGAATCCGCTCGGCGACACCCTTTTCCGCCCGGTGCATCCGTTTGGAGTAAACGCATTCCTCGGATTCTCTTTCAATGACCACTTCTTCCTGAGCTTCCAGGTCCTCCAGCGCCTCTATAATCCGGTCCGGGTGTACATCCGTGTCCCGGGCGGATTTTTCCACCAGTTCCTCCTTTGCGGCATACACATTTCCCTGGTCTTCCATCCGGAAAAGATTGCTGAAAAGACAGGCCTTGAGTCTTTGGGGGTCATCTTCGGCCGTGCCGTTGGTAAGGGCGATGGCGTCCGCGATCCGGAATCCGGGGCCGGCAAGATCACGGGCGATAAGGTACGGATCGTTTTCAAGAATATCCAGGCTCTGGTCCCCGTAGGTCCGTATGATCATCGAAGCATGATACACACCGATGTCGTGTTTCTGCAGATACTGCATCACCCTTCTGACCGAATGATGCCGGTTCCACGCGTTCCGGACGGTCTCCATTTTTGCCCTGCCGATTCCCTGGACCTCGCGGAGGCGATCCGGTTCGTTTTCAATAATCTCCAGGGTCCGGTCTTCAAAATAATCCACGATCCGGTCTGCCATGGAGCGGCCGATGCCCTTGACGATCCCGGATCCCAGATACCTGCGGATCCCTTCGGATGTGGCCGGCAGGATCACTTCATACGCCTGGACCTGGAACTGATCCCCGTATTTTGGATGGGTGACCCATTTTCCTTGAAGGTGAAGGGTCTCCCCTTCGGCCACCCCGGGCATATGGCCCACCACGGTGATTCCCTCACCTGCGGAGCCGGAATTAATCCGGCAGACCGTGTAATGATTGTCCGTGTTCCGGTAGGCGATGCGTTCCAGTGAACCTTTGAGGTTTATCATGGCAGATTTTTTATGATCCGGCAGGCGGCCTCGTACAGGTCACCGGCGATACCGTCCGGATGGATGGATTTTTTTTCAAGGGCTTTCAGGGCCTGTTCCCCATTGCCGGTTTGCACAAGTATGGATTTGCCGCATCCTGCGTTTTTTGCGCATTCGATGTCTTTTGCGCTGTCTCCGACCATGCAGGATTGCTCAAGATCGATATCAAAGGTATCCCTTGCCTTGAGTATCAGGCCGGGCAGAGGTTTTCTGCAGGTGCAGCCGTCATCCGGGGTATGGGGGCAGTAGAAAATATCCCTGATTCTCCCCCCTGCCGCGGATATGCCGTGATTCATTTTGGCAAATATCCGGTCAAGTTCGGAAGGTGTTGTCATGCCCCGGCCGATCACCGACTGGTTGGTAATTACGATCACGTCCAATCCGTTACGGGTGAGAAGCGCCACAGCCTCGGGGCTTTTTTCGATAAAGACGAACTCGGACGCGGTTTTCACATAGGCGCTCGAATCCCTGTTGATGACGCCGTCCCTGTCCAGAAAAACCGTGTACCCCATTGCACAATCTACTCCGCAACCGGGAACGCGTGCCTGGCCCCGATGTCAATAAGCTTTTTGCTCAACAGGATGGCTTGTTTCAGCTTGGAATACCGGCCGATTCTCACCCGGTAAAAGGTTCCCCTGTGGTCGGTGTGAGTGGTGATATGCACATCTTTGTATCGTTCAGAGAGTTTATTTTTCAGATTCAGCGCATTGGTTTTCACCTTGAAAGCGCCCACCTGAACGGAAAACTCTCCGCTCCAGTAATCCACAGGCTCGAACTTATCCGGCACCCGGTCACCGGAAGTCTTTCCAGCCTTTCCAAGGGCCACAATTTTAACCGGTGCGGTACCCGGGCCCACCACTCCCAGTTTGTCAGCCGCTGTGTAGGACAGATCAATGATCCGCCGGTCCACAAACGGTCCCCGGTCATTGACCCGGACCACTTCGGTTTTGTTGTTCAAAAGATTGTGCACCCGGACCCAGGTGCCCAGTGGAAGCGTTTTGTGGGCTGCGGTCATGGCGTACATGTTGTACGTTTCCCCGTTGGCGGTCTTTCTTCCGTGGAATTTCTCCCCGTACCAGGAAGCCAGTCCTTTTTGAACGAATCCTTTGGATCCTTTCAAAGGGGTATAAGTCTTTCCGTGGATCACATAGGATTTTGATTTGTCCGGGGTGTAGTCTTTGTCAACCGGAGGGGTATGACGGGTATAATCAACTGAAGCGGAGCATCCGGCAAAGAGAAACAGCAGAAACAGAACCGTATAAAGGCGATTGTTTTTCATAAAAAGTCTATCTGATATCGATCGCTCTTTTTAGAACGGTTTCCATTTTGTCCGTGAAAAAGAACTCGATGTTGTTCTTTACATTGTCCGGGATGTCCTCCATGTCCTTTTCATTCCATTTGGGCAGAATGATGGATTTAACTCCGGCCCTGTGCGCTGCGATCACCTTTTCCTTTATACCGCCCACCGGCAGGACCTCTCCCCTGAGAGTGATCTCCCCGCTCATGGCGAGATTTTTTTTCACCACCCGACCCGTGATAAGAGAGGCCAGCGCCGTGATCATGGCAACGCCCGCAGAAGGACCGTCCTTGGGAATGGCCCCTTCCGGCACGTGGACATGAATGTCGTGTTCCTTGAAAAAGTTTTCTTCGATGTTCAGCTTGTCTGATTTCGACCGCAGATAGCTCAAGGCGGTATTGGCGGACTCCTTCATCACGTCCCCGAGCTGGCCGGTGAGGGTCAGTCCTTTTGATCCGGGCATGGCAGCCGCCTCCACGTAAAGAATCTCCCCGCCGTACGGGGTCCAGGCAAGGCCCAGGGCGACTCCCGGGGATACCACGCTGGTCCGGGTTTCCGGCATGATTTTCACAGGGCCGAGATACTCCCGGATATCGTTTTTCCGGACATTGACGCTCTCTGCCTCTCCTTCGGCGATCTTGCTGGCAACGCCCCTGCAGATGGTGCCGATTTCCCGCTCCAGGTTTCTCAGGCCCGCCTCCCGGGTATAGCCGATGATGATGTGCTTGAGGGCGCCGTCCGTGATTTTGATCTGGTTTGAATCAAGCCCGTTGGCTTTTCTCTGTCTCGGGATCAGGTACCGGGTGGCGATCTTGAATTTCTCGTCTATGGTGTACCCGTTGAGTTCAAGCACCTCCATCCGGTCCCGCAGCGGAGCCGGAATGGTGTGAAGTACATTGGCGGTGGTCAGGAAGATTACGTCGGAAAGATCGAACGGCACATCCAGGTAGTTGTCTGAAAACGAATAGTTCTGCTCCGGATCCAGAACTTCCAGAAGAGCGGAAGAGGGATCCCCGTGGTAGGATGAACTCACCTTGTCGATTTCATCGAGCATGAAAACCGGATTGTTTTTTCCCGCTTTTCTGATCTGCTGGATAATCCGGCCCGGCATGGCACCCACGTAAGTCCTTCTGTGCCCCCGTATCTGGGCTTCATCCCGGATTCCGCCCAGGGCCACCCGGACGAACTCCCTTCCCAGCGCCCGGGCGATGGACATGCCCAGCGAGGTTTTCCCGGTTCCCGGCGGGCCTGCAAAACAGAGAATCGGACCCTTGGAGTCCGGCTTCAGTTTGCGGACCGCCAGGTATTCCAGGATCCGCTTCTTGATCTTTTCAAGGCCGTAATGGTCATAATTGAGAATATTCCGGGCCTCTTTGATATCGATCACCTCTTCGGACTTCTCGTTCCAGGGAAGAGAGGTGATCCAGTCCAGATACGTGGACGAGACAATATACTCGCTGGAGGAGGGATGCATTTTGGAAAGCCGGTTGAGTTCCCGTTCCGCCTCTTTATACGCTTCGTCCGGCAGCTGCAGGGATTCGATTTTTTCCCGGTACTCCTCGATTTCCACCCCTTCTTCTTCGGTCTCTCCCAGCTCCTCTTTTATGGCTTTCATCTGCTGGCGCAGATAGTATTCCCGCTGCCGCTTGTCCATATCCTCCTTCACCTGGGACTGGATTTTCGAGCCCATCTCAAGGATTTCAAGCTGGTCGTTCACAAGACGGGTTACCTTTTTCAGCCGTTTGGTCACGTCATAAAGCTCCAGAACCTTCTGCTTTTCCTCCACGGATGCATTAATGGTCGAAGCGACCATATCCGCCAGAACATCCGGTTCATTCAGGGAATTGACAAGATCCCGCATCTCGTTGGGGAGCCCCGGGGAAAGCTCCACTATCTTTTTATACTGTTCGGCGATATTGGCCATCAGCGCCCGCTTTTCTTTGTTCCGGCCGGTGTTTGTATTTTCCACGATCTCGATTCCGGCCTGCATGTAGGGCTTTCCTTCCACATATTCCACCGCCCGGAACCGGCTGATTCCCTGGATCAAAAGCTGGGCTTTGCCTTCTTCCATTTTGGACATTTTTAATATCACCGCCACAGTGCCGAATTTGTGCAAATCCGAAAAACCGTGCCGGGATTCGTAATCAGACTTCTGGGACAGAAGAAGCCCTAATATCCGGTTGCCGGCCATTGCCTCGTCGATCAGCTGAATCGCCTCGCTCTGGACCAGCACCAGGGGCAGGACCATTTTCGGGAAAAGATTGGTGTCCACAATCGGCAGTATCGGCAGTATTTCGGGTATCTCATCTGAAGTAATAGTAACGGAAGGTTGTTGTAAACTGTCCATATATTCACCTGCAGCAGTCAATGGGTATTAGCCAAACTCTATTGGTACGCTCCGTTTTTCTCCGTCTACATACAATTTTTGCATGGTAATTTCAAGGAAACCATTGGAAAAATAGGCAGAAACTTTTTCCGTGTTGATTATGGTCGGTAGATACAGTACCCGCTCGAAATCACCGAACTGAATTTCGGCAAGCCGGTAAGTGGCTGGATTTTCAGGCTGAGTACTTTTTCTGTGGCCTGAAATTTTAACGGCTTTGTGGCTGACTTCGATCCGGATATCATCTTTTTTCACCCCTGCGATTTCCGCTTGAATAATAATCTCTTTGCGGGTTTCGAAAATATCCATCTGAGGTTTCCAGACACGCTTTGAAAGGCAGAACATGGGGTTGACCGATTGAAACATATCCTGAAAAGATCGTTCATCTTTCGTCTGGGATTCAAAGTTATCACCAAATCGAATTTCAATGTATTCCATTTGTCAGACTCCTGATGATGGGCTTGCAATAAGCGTAATAATTGACTTTTTTAAAATACCACCAGTTTCGTTTCTTGTAAAGATACAATGAAAGTTCTTCATTTTTTTGTGATCCATGTCAGCGAAAAAAGAGCGCATATGCCGGCTACCGCTGAAAAAAGGCACACCGCATTGATTCCTCCGGCATTCCACAGAAATCCGCCGCTGAAAGCGCCCGCCATCCGGCCCGCTCCGGCGGAGAGAAAAAACAGCGACATCATGGTTGCCCTGTTTTCCGGCAAAATCTCAGTGCAAAGAGAGAGAAAAGAAACAAGAAAGTATTCAAAAAACAAGAAGACGAAAAACAGAAGAGCCAGTGCGGAAAAAAGCGTATCCCCGGCAAAAGGAACCGCTGCGTAGGCAAGGGTGGAAAAAACGACACCGGCGGCGACGGCTCTCTTGAGGCCGATACGGTCCGACAGAAAGGCGGTCATCAGTGTTCCGGTAAGTTCGGCAAGTCCGATCAGGCCGGTACCGATACCGATGGCCACAACACTGAGATGAAATTTTTGTTCCAGCCAGGCCCCGTACACAACGAAAAACGTATCATTTCCGAGGCTGACAAAAAATCCGAAACAAATTGTGGCCAAGACCCCTTTTTTTCCGAATACTGTTTTGAATTCTTTAAAAAAATCCGATTTTCCGCCGAAACCGGTCTTTTCATGCCCGGCATCCGGCCGCACCATAAACAGCACCATCAAAAGACAAAGCATTCCGGCCCCGGCCAGAAAAAAGAACGGGGAACGGAATCCGTACAGATCAATGACAAACCCGATCAACGGAATTCCGGCAAGAGTGGAGGCCGCCCAGCTGATTTCCATGATCCCGATCACGAACCCCCGCTTTTCGTACGGTACTTTTTGACTGACAAACGCCTGTACCGAAGGATCGAACATATTTTTCCCCAAACCGCACAGAAACATGCCGATAACAAGAGAATAATAACAGGGGACGGCACCGGCGATCAGCATACCCGCGATAAGCAGGATAAGACCGGCCAGCATGATCCGTTTGTATCCGGTCCTGTCGGCCACCATGGAAAGAAACACGGTGAGAAAAGAAGTGGCCTGATTAACGGCAATAGCTGATGTCACCGCAGTCATGGAGATGCCGAGACTCCTGCTGATAAACGGAGCAAACGGATACAGAAACCGCCTGGAAGTGTTGAGAACCGTGCGGGAGAGGGTGGAGGCCGCCATGATCCGGACGAACTGCCGGTCGGACTTGTCTTCTTTCAATGGGAAAATTTCCTTATCCAGCATCACAACGAATAATGAAACTTACATGAGACCGCTCTTTGTTTCTTGTCTCTTGTTTCTTGTAAAAAACAGCAGGGGCGGGGACCTGAAAAAATGATCCCCACCCCTGCTGATGGTAAACGATTATATCAATCCGGCCCGAACCGAATCGTTATTTGTTTTCTTTTTCTTCCGACCCGGCCTGTGCCATCATTTTGAGCATCTCATACCGGTTGTTAGCTTCCCGTTCTATTTTTTCCCTCAATCTTTGGGACTCACCCGGAAAACTCTTTTCCAGGGCCGCAAACCGGTTCTCGCCGCCGAGGAACTCCTGCAACGAGCCGTCCGGCTCTTTGGAATCAAGGATGAACGGATTTTTTCCCTCGTCGATCAAAGCAGGGTTGTACCGGTACAGGGGCCAGTATCCGGAATCCACTGCCAGTTTGGATTCATACTGGCTTTTTCCCATTCCCTTGCGGATTCCCTGGTTGATACAGGGCGCATACGCGATGATCACGGAAGGACCGGGATATTTCTCGGCTTCGGCCATTGCCTTGACCGTCTGATTCTTATTGGCCCCCATGGCGATGGAAGCCACATATACATATCCGTATGTCATGGCGATCCTGCCGAGATCCTTTTTACCGATCTTTTTGCCGCTGGCTGCATATTTTGCAATAGCACCCGTGGGCGTGGCCTTGGAAGACTGGCCGCCGGTGTTGGAATA
>CAYFVA010000101.1:0-8166 GCA_964346265.1 uncultured Desulfobacterales bacterium | reverse complement strand
CGGACTTTCATATGAAAACAGAAATGATGTACAGCATCACAACGGAGCTTGACTCTTGCATGAGGCAGCTTTTTGTCTCTTGTCTCTTGTTTCGAGTCTCAAGTTTCTTGTAAACATGAAAATATACGGAGAAGAAGAATGATCACAAGGATACTCAACTCAAGACTGCCGGCAATGGTATTGAATCCTGTCAAGGTATTCGATCTTGCCTATTTCAGGGAGATTTACAAATCCGGAGCACTTCCGGTCTTTGATACCCGGTTTCTTCAAAGGGATGTCATACTCGAGAGGGTGGATGCACTTTCAAGAGAAGACCTTCTGTTCGGCCTGCGCATGACGGAAACCGATCCGGAACTTGTGAGCGAACTTGAAAAACGGCGGATCGAAAACCTTGATGTTCTGATCATGCCGGTTCACACGCAAAGCGACGTGAAAGCGTATGCCGTGCCCGGTGAGACGAAACTCGTTCTCGAGGCCACCCAGGTGGATATCAATGAAAAGATCAAGGCAGTATCCCCGCATGCGGTGATCCTTAAAGGCAATGAAGCCGCAGGCAGCGTATCCGGATTCTCTTCTTTCATTCTCATGCAGTGGTATCTCAAAAACAGTGATGTGCCCGTGTTTGTCCAGGGCGGCGTGGGCCTGCATACGGCCGCAGGGATGTTTGCCGCAGGCGTCAGCGGCGTGGTGCTGGACAGCCAGGTCCTGCTCTGTGACGAGGCACCGGTGGCTGATAACTTCAAATCCCTTCTGCGTTCCCTTGACGGAAACGATTCCACCGAAATCGCAACCGGGAACGGACCGGTGTACCGGGTGTTTGCCAAGCTGGGGACCAAAGTGGTCAAGGACCTCAAACAGAAAGCCGTGTTCCTGGCGGATGAGGCGGACGGGGAGAAAAAGCTCTACCAGGAGATTGAAGAACGGATCGTCTCTCCTGCAGACACGGATGTCCAGTTCGTCCAGTCCCTGTTTTTCCTGGGCCAGGACGGGGTTTTTGCCAAAAATTTTGAAAAGCTCGGCTCGAGCCTCCACCAGATGATCTCTTCGTTTTTCCAGGCCATCGGCCAAAGCCTTGATGCGGTTGACGAACATGATCCAATCCGGCCGGACACCGAACTTGCAAAAGAGCACGGCACCGCCTATCCCATTATCCAGGGCCCCATGGCCAACATCAGCGACAACAGTGAATTTGCATCCAAAATACTGGAAGGAGGCGCTTTGCCTTTCATGGCCGTGGGCAGCCTTCCCGAGAACCTGGCCGACCGGATGCTGAAGGACGGCTCCGACAACCTGGACAACTTTGGTGCGGGCCTTGTGGGCATTGAGGCGTTCAATCCCTGTGTAACCAGCCACATGGAGATGGTCAAAAAGTATAAAATTCCATTCGCCCTTTTTGCAGGGGGTGTTCCTTCTCAGGTCTCAGAGATGGAAAAGGCGGGGACGAAAACCTATCTTCACACCCCGTCGGTCTCCATGTTTGAAAATGCAATAAAAGGGGGTTGTACCCGTTTTATATTCGAAGGAGGAGAAGCAGGCGGGCATGTGGGATTTCTGTCAAGCCTTGTGCTGTGGGAGGCGGCAACCGAAAAACTGCTCGAACATACAAGTGCGGATCTGTCCGGACTGACCCTGATCTTTGCCGGCGGCATTTCCACCTGCTATGCGTCGTTCTTTATTTCCGGGTTTGCTTCGAAACTTGCTGAAAAAGGAGCGAAAATCGGCATCCAGGTGGGAACGGCGTATCTGTTCACCGAAGAGATCACCGAAACCGGGTGCATGAAAAAACAGTACCAGGAGATCATCGCCAAAGAGAATGAAACCGTGGTGGTGGGAAAAAGCGTGGGGCTTGCCTCAAGAACGGCACCCACCGAGTTCGCGCAAATGATGCTGGATACCGAACAGGAGATGATCAAGAACAAGGAAAGCCTGGAAGACCGCAAACGGGCCTTTGAAAAGAAAAACATCGGGTCCCTTTTGATCGGCGCCAAAGGGTTTCTGCCGGATTTCAACAACCCGGGCGAGGAGAACTACATTCATTATGAGGGTGAAGAGCACAGAAAAATGGGCAACTTCCTTGTGGGAGACAGTCTGGCGTTTTTCTCGGCTCCTCTGACCATCCGTGATATCCATTCCAGGTATTTTGACGGCAAAGCCCGGCTGTTCCGGAACCTCAACATGCTCGAAGTGATCTCTTCGGAGCGGAATATGATCCATGACGAGATCGCCATCGTGGGCATGGGATGCACCCTGCCGGATGCGGACAACCCGGAGACGCTCTGGGAAAACATCATGGCAAGGAAGTACTCCATCAAGGAGATGCCCGAAGACCGGCTGGACCGCTCGCTTTACTTTGACCCGGACAAGAATGCAGAAGACAAGACCTACACCATCCTGGCCGGGACCGTGGAAAATTACAGCTTTGATCATGAGCGGTTCGGTTATACACCGGAAAAGGCGGCCCGGCTTTCCAGAAGCCAAAAGATGGTCCTGGAAACGGCGTACAAGGCCGTGGAAAACGCAGGATACCTGGGGGCGGACGACCGGCTGGCCTGTGGGGATCCGGAAAGGACCTCCGTGGTCATTGCCACCTGTCTCGGCAACGAACTGGGAAACGATCTCCAGCTCAAATATTTCATGCCGGAAATCGTCTCCATGATGGAAAAGACCGACGAATACAAGGAACTCACCGAAACCGAACAACAGGAGGTGAAAGCGGCGCTGCTGGAAGGCCTGGAAGGCGAAAACAAGGGGTATGACCCGGTTCACGGCATGCTTCTCAATATCGAAGCATCCCGGATCGCACGCCACCTTGGCGTCAGGGGGCCGAACTACGTGGTGGACGCGGCTTGCGCATCCTCCTTTGCCGCATTTGACGCGGCCCGGGGAGAGCTTCTCTCCGGTGAGTCCGACCGGGTGATCGTGGGCGGGGTGAACACTCACCTGGCACCGGAGTCCTTTATCGGGTTCGCCAAAATGGGGACGCTTTCGGCCAATGGTTCGTATCCGTTTGATGAACGCGCGGACGGATTTATCCTGGGCGAAGGCTCGGTGGTGTTCATGCTCAAGCGGGCCAGGGATGCCATCCGGGACAACGACAACATCCTCGGGGTCATCAACTCCATCGGTTCGAGCTCGGACGGAAAGGGAAAGGCCATTGCCGCCCCCAATCCGGCCGGCCAGCAGCTCAGCATCAACCGGTGTTTCGAGAAAACGCTCCGGGAGATCCGGCCCGAAGAAATCGGCTTCATCGAGGCCCACGGTACCTCCACCATCGTGGGAGACCAGGCAGAGCTTGATACCCTCAAAATCAAATATGCCGGGGCTGATGCAGGGATCAGCTCCATCAAGTCCCAGATCGGTCATCTTCTGGGAGCGGCGGGCGCCGCCGGTATGATCAAGGCGCTTCTGGCCGTCAACAAAGGCGTTCTGCCGCCCAACGGCCGGTTTGAAACCTTGGCCCAAAGCCATGACCTTTCCGGAACCGGTCTTGAAATCGTTTCTGAAGGACGTCCCTGGGAGACCGACGGGAAACCGAGACAGGCTTCCATCAGTTCCTACGGGTTCGGCGGGATCAACTACCATGTGCTTTTGCAGCAGATGACCGAAGCGTATGAACCGGTCCAAAGAAATATTTTTCAAAACACGGACTATGATTTCAACGATGACAGGATCGTGATCGCCGGAATGGGTACGGTGGTGCCGGGAGCGGACAATACAAAGGCGTTTGCCCGGCTTGTGGAATCCGGTGAAAAACAGCTTTCCGAAATTCCCGAAGACCGGTTCTGCAACGAGATCTACGCAAGGGAGAACAAGGATTCCTTTTACCATCTGCCCATGGTCAAGGCGGGCGTGGTCAAGGATTTCCAATTCGACAACCTCAAGTACAAAATGCCGCCCAAGATGGTGAGATCCGTGGAACGGGGCCAGCTTTTCGGGCTCAAGGCCGCGGATGAAGCCGTCAATGAATCCGGCCTTTCCAATTATCTCGAGCCGGGCAACAAAACCGGGGTGATCCTCGGAACCATTGCAGGCGAGCGCCAGAGCAAGAACATCATCCGGGTGAGAAAGCATTTTATCGCCAACCTCATAAAGGAATGCGCCGGCGTGGACCCGGACAGAAGAGACCGGGTGGCGGACAGTCTCGTCGAACGGATCCGGGAGCGGATGCCGGAAAACAACGGAGACACGACACCGGGACTTCTGTCCAACATCATCTCCGGCCGGATCGCCAATCAGTTCGGGCTCAACGGGGCCAACTACGTGATTGACGCCTCCTGCGCTTCCGCGGCAATGGCCATCCGGAACGCGGTGAGGGATGTGAAGTTCAAGGATCTGGACTTCGCCCTTGCCGGCGGGGTGGATACCAATCTCTTCCCGGCGGTGCTCATGGCGTTCAAACGGCTCGGGCTTCTGTCCAAAGGGGACTGCAACTTCTTTGATTCCAGGGCGGACGGCTATGTGATGGGAGAAGGGGCGTCCATGCATGTCATCACCACGCGCAGAAAAGCCAAAGAGTCCGGTATGGAGATTTTCGGCGAGTTCAATACCATTTCGGTGAAATCCAGCGTGCCGGATCATCTGCTCTCTCCCTCCGGGCCCACGTTTGTGTCCGCCATCAACGAAGGGTACAGGAAAACCGGGATCCGCAAAAATGAGCTTGCGTACCTGGATCTGTTCGCGTTCTCCAATATCTTCGGTGACATGGTGGAAAAACAGGTGGTGGACGAGTGCTTTGATCATGATCTTTACTGCGGTAACGCCAAGCCGCAGTTCGGGTATTTCCGGGCGGCCAATCCCTCCATCGCTCTCGCCCGGATGATGCTGATGAACAAAACCAGACGGATCGCGCCCAACCATACGTATGATTCGGAATATTCCACCATTGACACCAGCCGGGTGCTCAAAGCCCCGGCATCCGTTGTGAATGTGCCAAAAGGAAAACCGCTGCATCTCGCCTCCAACGTGAACGGGATCGGCGGCAACCACTGCCATATTCTGGTGGGCACGCTTCCGGCAGGGATAGAAAGGGAGAAGCCGGTTGTACGGGAAGAAAAACAGGAGACCGAAGTGTTGAGAGATTACTCCTATTCAGCTGATGACCGGGGACGAAAACTGCGGATGGTGGCCTTGCTGTCCGGCCAGGGGGCCCAGAGAAGCGGTATGATGAAAGAGCTTTTCGACGGGGACGAGCACATCCGGCAGCTCATGGAACAGGGGGACCGGCTCTTTGTGGAGCAGCGCGGCTACTCCCTGCTCGACATGATGTTTTCAGACGATCCGGCGCTGAATCTTACACAGAATACACAACCTGCGGTATTTCTCTCGTCCGCCGCCCTGTTCGACAGGCTGCGGATGGCAGGGTTCTCGCCGGACTGCTTTATCGGCCACAGCGTGGGCGAGTACACCGCGTTGTTCTGCAGCGGCATGCTCTCTTTTGATGATGCCATGCGCCTGATCATCAAGCGGGCCGACCTGATGAAGGAAGCGGGAGGCAAAAACCCGGGCAAAATCATGGTGGTGTTCAAAAATGAGAAGGAAACCGAGGCCCTGATCCGGGAATCCTTTATCTCAAAAATTTACATCACCAACAAGAACAGTGAAAAACAGACCGCCGTATCCGGTGCCGAAGAAGAGATCGAAAAGTTCTGCGACTATCTCAAGGAACAGAACGTGTTCCACAAGAAGCTCAACCTGTCCGGCGCATTCCATACACCGCTTCTCCGGGAGGCATCCGACAAACTGAGGGATTATCTCGACACCATCCGCCTCAACGAGACCACATACAAACGGGTGATCTCCAACACCACTGCTGCTCCGTACCCGGAACGGCGCGAAGAGGTCAAGGATCTTCTGGCAAAACAGATCATATCCCCGGTGGAGTTCATCAAGTCGGTGGAAAACGTCTATGCCCGGGGCCGGACCCATTTTGTGGAGATCGGGCCGTCCAGGCTCCTGGTGAATCTTCTGAAAAACATCAACATCGGAGACTACGGTTCCGTGGTCACGGTGGACGCCAAAAAAGGGGAACGAAAGTCCCTGGACGAGTGCATGGCGTATCTCAAATCCTGCAACGCGGTGTTCACGTCCAAACCGGCCGCAGCCCCGGCTCCTGCCGCTGCTGCGCCGAAAGAAGAGCAATCCGGAGACAAAGAACCCCTGCTTGTTCCTTCCGAGGATTTCGAGTCGTTCAAGGAAAACAACCAGAGCATGGTCGACAAACTCATGTACAAGGAGTACCTCAGGCAGAAGCGGGAAGCGGCCATCGAAGCGGTGGAAAAGTTCGACTTCAACATTGAACGGATCATGATCTCCGGGGTATCGGTCGGGCTTCCGGGCAAGGCCCGCAAGGTGTTTTCCGATGACAACTTTGACGCCATCCTCCAGGGCCGGAATTTCATCGAGACCATCTCCCCGGAGGACCAGGCCCGGATCACGGACAAGAACATCACCAAGCTGTACAAACAGCCGGACGGCAGCGCCCGGTTCGTTCAGATCACCCGGACCGAGGATGTGATTCATCTTGCCGGCCAGCTCGGCTACTTCGATCTCACGGACGAGTACGGGATCAAGGAGCATTACGACGTGAGCATGGCCTTAGGCATCGCCGCAGGAATCGAGGCGCTCAAGGACGCCGGCATTCCGCTGACCATGCAGTACAAGAAGGTGAACAACGGCACCGGCATGATCCCGGACGGATTTGCTCTTCCGGCCGAGATGCAGGAAGAAACCGGCGTGATCATCACCTCGCTTTTCCCCAACGGAGAGACCCTGATCAGCGAGATGGAAAAGTACTTTTATGAAAAATTCTTTCTCAAACCGTATGAAGAGTTCGAGAATATCTACTACTACCTCATGGAGAACGTAAAGGATCTTTCCGTCAAGGAGCAGATTACCGATTGGTTCTTCAAGGCCAAGTCCCGGAAAAAGGAGGATCTTTCCGAGTACAAGTTCGACCGGAACTTTCTCACCAACGCCTGCCCCCTGGGCTCGGCCCACCTTGCCCGGATCATCAAGGCCAAAGGACCCAACACCCTTGTGAGCAGTGCGTGCGCCTCCACCACCCAGGCCGTGGGGATCGCGGAAGACTGGATCCGTGTGGGCCGGTGCAAGCGCGTTCTCGTGGTCGGAGGAGAAAACGCCACCTCAGAGGCCCAGAACCAGTGGATCGGGTCCGGGTTCCTTGCGCTGGGAGCGGCCACCATCAAAAAACGGGTGTCCGAAGCGGCCAAGCCGTTTGACGAAGACCGCAACGGCACCATTCTCGGAAGCGGCGCCGTGGGCATCGTGGTGGAAAACGAATCCAGCGTCAAAAAGAGAGGCATGAACGGCCAGGCCGAGATCCTGGGCACTCACATGGCCAACAGCGGGTTCCACACCTACAATATCGATGTGAACCACATGGCCTCGGAGATGAAAAAATTCGTCTCCAAGGTGGAAAAACACCATGATCTGAAAAAAGAGGATTACGCGGACAAATTGCTGTTCATGTCCCACGAGACATACACCCCGGCCAGGGGGGGCAGCGCGGACGCCGAGGTCAAAGCCCTGGAGACCGCTTTCAGCGATTATCTCAAGGATATCTGCATCTCCAACACCAAAGGCTTTACCGGCCATACCCTGGGCGCTGCCATCGAGGACGTTGTGATGGTAAAATCCCTCCAGAAGCGGCAGGCGCCTCCCATTGCCAATCTCAAGAACATTCCGGAGAATTTCAAACATCTGGGTTTCAGCACTACAGGCAAGATCGACCATGAATACGGTCTGCATCTGGCCGCCGGGTTCGGGTCCCACTTTGCCTTTCTCTTTGTGAGAAGGATCGAGGAGAATGCGTTCGAGAACAATCCCGGCTATGAAAAATGGCTGCAGCAGATTTCCGGCATGACCGATCCCAAGCTGAAAATCATCGACAACACGTTGTGCCTTGTGGCGGATGAAGCACCGAAAACGGATCGGCCGGAAAAACCGTCTTATGCACCGGCTCCGGCGGCTAAGAAAGATGCACCGGTTGAAGAAAAGCCGGCGGAAAAAGAAAAGGCGGCCGATACCACGAGAAAACAGTCTGTGCCAGCCGCCCCGGACGTGGGAAGCGCGGTCAAGGAGATCATTGCTGCGCAGACCGGGTACACCACGGATATGCTGGAGGATGAACTGGATCTGGAGGCCGAT
>CAYFVA010000100.1:2419-8177 GCA_964346265.1 uncultured Desulfobacterales bacterium | reverse complement strand
GGACGGGATCCGGCACTGGACGGATTCGGACTCATTGCTTTTGCCAGCCTTTTTCCGATCATTTCCGTGTTAGGGTATGCTCAGTTCACGGACTGGGTGGAGCAACGCAAATTCAAAAAAGGGAGAAAACACGATGCGGTTTAAAATTATTATGGCTTCAGTGAAAACCGATATTGCCGACAAGGTTGTGGACAGGGCCAAAGAGTCGGGTGCCACCGGGGCTACCATCATACCGGCCCGGGGAACGGGCGTCAAGGAGGCCAAAACCTTTTTCGGGCTTACCATGGAGGCACAGACGGATATTATCATGTTTCTTGTGGAGGAGCATATTACGGAAGATGTTCTGGCGGGGATCAAAGAGGCGGGCAAGTTTCATAAACCCGGAACCGGTATTGCCTTTGTGATTCCCGTGGACAAGGTGGTGGGGCTGGAAAGCCAGATCAAAACGTTTGAAGAAAAAGCCCGGAAGGGGTATTTTTAACATTTTGAACCGATATATGAAAGAAAGGGTGGTTTACCATGGCAAATGAATCAAGCCGGATCATAAGGGCAAGGGACGTGATGGATACGGAGATTGTAACAATCGACGGAATGGCAACCGCCCGGGACGCAGCCAGGCTCATGCGGTCAAAAAACGTGTTCAGCATCATGATCAACAAGCGCGATGAGGATGATGAGTGGGGGATCCTCGTGGTTCAGGATTTTATCAAGGGAGTGCTGATACCGAACCGTTCCCCTGATGATGTGCATGTGTATGAACTTATGAACAAGCCCGTCATCATGGTACCTGCGGATATGGATATCCGATATGTGGCAAGGATGCTGCACCGGGCCGGTGTCCGGAGGGCCCCGGTGAAAGAAAACGGGGAGCTTCTGGGTATGGTCACGCTCTCGTCTCTGATTCTTGAAAACGAACTCCTGTTTTAAAGAGAAGAACGGAGAAACCAATGGCAAAGCAAGGATGCGGACAATGCCGGTTCCGGGCCAAATATGACAACAACCCGGATTCGCTTTTCGGCCGGATATGGAAATGGCATACCAAATGGTGCCCCGGCTGGAAACGCTATATGAAATCGCTTTCCCACGAGGAGAGAACCCGGCTTGCCCGGAAATACGGGATGAAAAAGTTTTTATAGGTTTTGCAGTATACCGTTCTCTATGGCTTGAGTTCCGCTGCGGAAGCCGGAGACTCTTCGGTGTCTGCCGGAAGCTGCACCGGCGTAGTCAATACCTGGATCGCCACCCGGGGTTCGGGCTCCGGTACTTCCTCCAGGATCTTTTCCGGGCTGACCACCGGGATGGTGATATCCCGGTACTGGAATTTCAGCATTTCCCTGCACTGCTGAAATTTCTGTAAAAGTTCTTTCTGGCTGTCCGCACCCAGATAAACAAACGCGGTTGCATACGAGTAGCTGTCCTGTTCCGGGATGTCCGACAGTTTCATGCCGGCTTTTCCCTGGAGATCGATCAGGGTCCCCGGGATTTTGCGGCCGATTTCTTCCAGATCCTCCTTTGTGGGAATGCCTGTGATCAGCTTGTCCTGGTATTCTCTGAGGAAAAATTTGCCTGCCACACGGAAGTTCCCCTTTCGTTTCGGGAACCAGGGGTCCCGGTTTAACGCCACATCCAGCATGATCCGGTGGTTGGATACCCCGTCCACCTTTTCGAACAGGTCGCTGTGGGACTGGGGAATCCGGGTGTTGATTTCCAGAAACCAGATTTTGTCCTGTCGTTCGTTCCAGAAAAATTCCACGTTGAAAGCGCTGTGATCCAGGCCGATATGACCCATGATTTTTTCGGTGATCAGCGACATTTTCTCCTGTACTTTTCCGGGCAGGCGGGACGGGTACTGGTAGCGGGCGAACGTGGTCCGGTTGGCCTCCCGGATGGAATCGATGATGCCGTAGGTTCGTACCTGACCGTCCTGAACATACCCTTCCAGGGTGCACTGGAGTCCGGAGATGATCTGTTCGGCAACGCAGAAGGAGCTGTTGACCCGGGCCACCTCTTGGGGCAGCTCTACCATGTCCAGGAGGTAGTCAAAGGGTTTGAAAAGGCCGATTTTTTCCCGCATCACATGAATGGCCCGTTTGAAGTCCTTTTTGCTTTTGATTCGGAACCCGAGCTGGGAAGCGGTGGATTTGACGGGTTTGATCCAGAAGGGAAAATCAAAAGGAATCTTTTCAAGGGCTTTGTCGTCGAACGGATCAAATGAAATGAATTCGGGGATATGTTCGCTGATCATCATTTTCTGTTCCAGCCGGCTCCAGTATTTGTGTTCGCACTTGAGCACGCTTTCAAGAGTGGGCCCGGGGGTCCCGAATTTTTCGCACAGGATCGGGACCATCATGCACACCGGAAAGTCGGTATAGCCGGTGATGGCATCGATGGGACCGTCAAATTCATTGAGCTGTTTTTCGGCAAGCTCCAGCATGTCTTTGAGCCGGTATTCTCCGCTGTCGATCAGGGAATGAATGTCCAGAAGGCCTATGATGTTGCAGTCTTCGGCGTTTTGGGCGGACTGGATCATTTTCCGGTTCAATTCGTCCAGGCCGATAATGAATACGTTTTTCTTCATTTTGTTTACAACCTCCCGTTTTTGGGTTTCGAATGCAATAACAAATGTAATAAAAGTGATGACAGAAAGGATCAATCTGCGGTAAGAGAAACAAACTTCTTTTCAGCCAGGTAGAATATGTCCCCGGGCACCATCACATGAACACTCAGGTTCTCAATGGAAATCAGTTCGCCTTCGCTGATCGAGGCCATGTTGGTATTCCGGATGGTGGACCCGTCCACGACAATGATCAGGCCGGAGCCGAGCGCTTCCTGCTTTCCCCCTTCGGTGATCAGAAGACCGGTGTCCTCTCCGAGTCCGATCCCCAGAGAGGAGGGGTTGCTTGCCACCGCCTGAAACAGCCGGCCGATCCGCCCCCGCTTTACGAAATGGGTATCAATGATTACGTTCTTGAGAAGGCCGAAACCGCTGCTGAATTTGACCTGTCCCTTTTTCAAAGCTTCGTCGCTGCTTCCTTCGTATATCATGGTATCGGACATGGCCATGGCGCCTGCGCTGGTTCCCGCGATCACCACCGGTTCTTTCTGGTAGCGTTCCACCAGGATGTTCAAAAATTCAGTACCGCCGAGAATGGTGGTCAGCCGCAGCTGGTTTCCGCCGGTGAACATGAATCCTTCGGCTTCTCTGATGCGTTTGGCAAATTGACCGTTTTTGGCCTCTTCCCGGTTTCGTATATCCAGGACACCCACGTTTTCATACCCCATTTGCTTGAAGGCGTCAATGTACCGTTGACTTGATTTTTCAGGGACACTTGAAGCCGTGGGTATGATTTCGATACGATGGGTGTCTCCTTTGAGTGTTTCGCAGAACTTGTTGACAATGGCGGTTTCGGTTTCAGGCATCTCCGAGCCTGCCCCTTTTTCGGTTCCGTTGGCCTCGGAGGGCAGAGACATGTCACCCCCGATAATGATCAGCTTCCCTTTGGGGTTTTTCATGGTATTCGTATAATTCCTTTGGATTATTGTAGATTTGTAGTATACTGCCTTTCAGCGTTTATGGCAACTAGATAATGTACAACTCCTTATTTTATAATTACCAGGGAAATAAAAAATCTATGAAAATTTTGGAGACGAGGGCCTTGCACGGCCCGAACTACTGGTCCAACCGGCGGCACAACCTGATTGTCATGCGGGTGGATCTGGAAGAGATGGAGCAGTTTCCGTCGAACACCATTGACGGGTTCCCCGAAAGGATGGCGGAACTGATCCCTTCGCTTTACGAACACCGGTGTTCAAGGGGATACGAAGGGGGATTTCTGGAAAGGTTGAAGGACGGAACCTGGATGGGTCATATCATGGAGCATGTGGCCCTTGAAATTCAGATCCTGGCCGGTATGGAAACGGGCTTCGGCCGCTGCAGATGGGCTGGAGAGGAAGGAATCTACAACGTCGTCTTTGCCTATGAAGAGGAAAGGGCTGGATTTTATGCGGCCGAGGCCGCCTTCCGGGTCGTGGAGGCCATGATAGCGGGTGGTCCGTATGATCTGGACAAGGATATCCAGACATTGCGGGAGATCCGGGAGGAAGAGCGTTTCGGACCGAGCACGGCCTCCATTGTCAATGAGGCCAAGGCGAGGAATATCCCTGTTTTACGTCTCAACAGCTATTCCCTTGTACAGCTTGGCTGGGGGATCCACCAGCAGAGAATCCAAGCCACGGTTACCGGTAAAACCAGCAGTATCGGCCTTGAAATCGCATACGATAAAGACGAAACCAAGAATATGCTGCACAACAACGGGTGTCCGGTTCCCCACGGGTATGTGATCACGTCCGAAGATGAAGTTGAATGGGCGGTGAACCGGATCGGATTCCCGGTGATTATGAAACCGGTGGATGGCCACCACGGCAAGGGCGCCACCATCAGCATCCACACGATGGAAGATGCAAAGGCTGCGTTTGAAGCGGCATATGCATGTTCCTACCGGGTGATCGTGGAAAAGTGTATCCAGGGAGATGATTTCCGGTTGCTGGTAATCGGCCACAAATTCGTGGCCGCCGCCAAAAGAACGCCGGCACATGTGATCGGAGACGGTAAATCTACGGTGTCCGAATTGATCGACGAAGTGAATCAGGACCCCAGGAGAGGGTTCGGACATGAAAAAAATCTGACCGAAATTACCGTGGACCGGATGACCCGGCGCCTCCTGGCCCAGGAGGAGCTGACCGAGCATTCGGTTATTCCCAGGGGAAAACTTTTGTACCTCAAGACCACGGCTAATCTAAGCACCGGCGGTGTTTCCGAGGATATGACCGAAACGGTCCATTCGTACAATGTATTCATGGCCGAGCGGGTTTCCAAAATCATCGATCTGGATATCTGCGGTATCGATATAATAGCGCCGAACCTGACCGAACCCTTTAATGAAAACGGGGGAGCGATCATCGAAGTCAACGGCGGGCCGGGCTTTCGCATGCATCTGGATCCCACAAAGGGAAAACCCAGGAACGTGGCGGCACCTGTGGTGGACATGCTGTTTCCATCGGTTCATTCCGGGCGGATCCCCATTGTGTCGGTGACCGGCACCAACGGAAAGACCACCACGACCCGCCTGATCGCTCATATTATGAGAACACACGGCAGGAAGGTCGGGTATACAACCACCGACGGCATCTATATCCAGAACAGCCTTATGTACAAGGGAGACTGTTCCGGGCCGGAGAGCGCGCGTTTTGTGCTGCGGGACCCCACCGTGGACTATGCGGTGTTTGAGACGGCCAGGGGCGGGATGATGCGGGCCGGGCTGGGGTATGACCTGGGAGATGTGGGCGTGGTGACCAACGTGGCATCCGATCATCTCGGCCTGAACGGCATTTACACCATGGAACAGCTGACCCGGCTCAAATCACTGGTGGTGGAAAACGTCCGGGAAGACGGATATGCCGTGCTGAATGCGGATGACCCCAATGTTCTCTCCATGAAAGAGAATCTTTCCTGCAAAACCGCATTGTTCAGTCTTGATCCGGAAAATCCCGCGGTAAAAGAGCACTGTGCGGCCGGAGGGGTTGCTGCTGTGTATGACGACGGCAACATTTTTTTTCTCAAGGGAGAGTGGACCATCCAGCTGGACAAGGTGATCAACATTCCGCTCACCTATTCGGGCAAGGCCGCTTTCCAGATCCAGAACGTTCTGGCGGCCTCCCTGGCCGCTTTCGTTCAGGATGTGAAAGTCGAGGAAATCCG
>CAYFVA010000100.1:0-2319 GCA_964346265.1 uncultured Desulfobacterales bacterium | reverse complement strand
ATATGGGAGGACGAGGACTATGCCCGCGGACGGGACAGCACGGAAGTCATGGACCTGATCATTGAAGGCGCCAGGAAAAGACCTGATAAAGCCTTTGTCAAGGTCATCCGCAACGAGGATGATGCAGTGGACTATGCGGTTGAGAATGCCGGGAACGACGCGATTATCTGCATATTCACCGGCCGGATCCGGTTCATGACCGATAAGATCAGGGCGTTGAAAGAACAGGAAATGGACCTCACCATTACAACCGATGATATCCCGGGCCCGTCTTTTTCCGATTCGGACGCCGGATGAGTTGACCCTTTAATGACAGAGGATTCAAGGACACAGGAGATGAAAATACGAAAAGAGTATCCGCGACCGATTCGCCAAATTGAGCACACAACCATCCCGATGCCGGACGGCACCCGGCTTGCCGCAAGGATCTGGCTGCCGGAGGATGCAGAGGAGCACCCGGTGCCTGCGGTGCTGGAGTACATTCCGTACAGAAAGCGGGATCTTACGGCAAGGGTGGACGCGCTTCACCATCCGTACATGGCGGGGTTCGGGTACGCTTCCGTCCGGGTGGATCTGAGGGGAAGCGGGGAATCCCAAGGCATTCTGCAAGGGGAGTATCTGCAGCAGGAGCTGGACGACGGGGTGCAGGTGATCCAATGGCTTTCCCGTCAGAAATGGTGTTCCGGGTCCGTGGGGATGATCGGGTATTCCTGGGGCGGCTTTAACGGGCTTCAGATTGCCGCGCTGCAGCCGGAAGCTTTGAAGGCAATTGTAACCGTGTGTTCCACGGACGACCGGTACGCAGATGATGTCCACTACATGGGCGGGTGTCTTTTGGGAGACAACCTGTCATGGGCGTCGATCATGTTTGAAAAGAACACCCATCCGCCGGATCCCGAGCTTGTGGGAGACAAGTGGAGGGAAATGTGGATGGAGCGGCTCGATAAAAGCGGGCTTTGGGTGGAAGACTGGATGCGGCACCAGCGCCGGGACGAATTCTGGAAACACGGGTCGGTGTGTGAAGACTATGCCGCCATCACCTGCCCGGTCATGGCGGTGAGCGGATGGGCGGACGGCTACTCCAATTCGGTCTTCCGTCTGATGGAAAAACTTTCGGTGCCGCGCAAGGGGCTGAACGGTCCGTGGAGCCACAAGTATCCCCATGAAGGGGTCCCGGGACCGGCCATCGGTTTTCTGCAGGAGGTCAGGGCCTGGTGGGACAGATGGCTCAAGGGCATTGAAAATGACGTGGAAAAAGAGCCCATGTTCCGGGTGTGGATGCAGGACAGTGTGCCGCCCACCACCAGTTACAGGCAGCGGCCGGGAAGATGGGTGGCCGAACCCTCCTGGCCGAGTCCGCACATTGAAAGCCGTTGTTTTGTCCTTGATGAAAACCGGCTGGTTCCTGCCGGGGATACTGTTACGGAACAGCCTCTGGTGATCCGGTCCCCGCTTTCTGTCGGCCTTTTTGCAGGCAAATGGTGCAGCTACCAGGCCCCCCCGGATTTGCCCCATGATCAGAGACAGGAAGACGGAGGTGCGCTGGTGTTTGAGACGGCGCCCCTTACAGAGGATGTGGAGATATTTGGAATGCCGGAAGTCGCGCTTACGCTTTCATCAGACGAACCTGTCGCCATGGTCGCGGCCCGGCTGTCAGACGTCCTTCCTGACGGCAAGGCGACCCGGGTGACATACGGCCTTCTCAATCTCACCCACCGGGAAAGCCATGAGACCCCCCGGGCCCTGGAACCGGGTAAACAATACCGGGTGTCCGTGCAGCTCAACGGCGTGGCCCAGCGGTTTCCCAAAGGGCACCGCATCCGCCTGTCCATTTCCACAAGTTACTGGCCCCTTGCATGGCCCTCCCCGAAACCGGTGACTCTCACCGTTTACACAGGCGGCAGCAACCTGTTCCTGCCGGTCCGTTTCCCAAGGGAGGAGGACGGAAAGCTTCGCGGGTTCGAAGAGCCGGAATGCGCAGAACCCCATGCCATAACCCCTGTCAGACCGAAACAGGAGTCCTGGCGCGTACTCCGGGATCTGGGCCGGGATATCTCCACACTCGAGGTTCTGCAGGATGCAGGCACGAACCGTTTTGAGGAGACCGGAATGGAAATCAGTGCCAGGGCGGTGGAGAGATATACCTATATGGCGGATGAGTACGGTTCCCTGTCAGGAGAGACCCACTGGAAACGGAAATTCCGGCGCGGAGACTGGGAAGTGCGCACGGAAACCCGGACGCTTCTCACCTCTGATGAAGAAAATTTCCGTATTCGCGCGGATCTCGACGCATGGGAAGGAAAGAGCCGGGTGTTCAGC
>CAYFVA010000099.1:0-8186 GCA_964346265.1 uncultured Desulfobacterales bacterium | reverse complement strand
GTCAGTGGATGTTCTTTTTTGAAAGCCTGAGGCTGTTGGTTACGACGGAAATGCTGCTCATGGCCATGGCCAGGGCCGCCAGGATGGGATGGAGCTGGCGCAGGAACATCGGCAGATCCCCAAAAGGCGCCAGAACACCTGCAGCAACCGGAATCAATATCGAGTTGTACCCAAAGGCGAAAACCAGATTCTGCTTGATGGTGTTCATGGTCTGTCTGCTGAGCCTTATGGCCGTGGGTACTCCGGTAAGGCTGCCGGCGGACAGGATGATGTCTCCGGTTTCAATGGCCACGTCCGTGCCGGTTCCGATGGCAATGCCGATGTCGGCCCGGGCCAGGGCCGGTGCATCGTTGATGCCGTCTCCCACCATGCCGACCGTCTTTCCCTGTGACTGGAGTTCGGCCACAATGGAGGATTTCTCCTCTGGTTTCACTTCCGAATACACGTCATCGATCCGTATCTCGGAAGCGATGGCCCGGGCCGTGCGCTCGTTATCCCCGGTGATCATTGCCACCTTGAGGCCCAGCTTGTGAAGATCTTTTACCGCCTCCGCGGAATCCGGCTTCAAGGTATCCGCAACAGCTATAAGGCCTGCGACCTGATTGTCATATCCCGCACAGATAACGGTTTTCCCCTGGGACTGCAACGTTTCAACAGCAGTGGAAAGATCGGAAAAATCCATTTCTTTTTCCGTAAACCATGCCGGTTTGCCCACGAAGACCTCCCGGCCGCTGATTGTGGCACTGACACCGGATCCGCCTAATGCCCGGAAATTTTCCGGGCGATCCACTGTGAGTCCCCGGCCGGCGGCCTCGTTGACGATTGCTTTGCCCAGCGGATGTTCGGATCCTTTTTCCACGGATGCAGCAAGTTTCAACAGTCCGTTTTCCGTTTCATTTGACCCTTCCGGAAGATACAGGTCCGTGACAGATGGTCTTCCCACGGTGAGGGTTCCGGTTTTGTCCATGACAACAGTGTCCAGTTTCACGGTTTTTTCAAGGACTTCTCCCCGTTTAAAAAGAATTCCGTTTTCCGCCCCTTTGCCGGTACCGGCCATGATGGCTGTGGGGGTGGCAAGCCCCAGTGCGCAGGGGCAGGCGATTACAAGCACTGCCACAAGCCGGATCAGGGACGGAACGAACTCTCCTGTGAAAGCCATCCACAGGAAAAACGTCAGCAGGGCCGCCGCGATCACGGCAGGAACAAAAAAAGCGGACACCCGGTCGGCTATGGCCTGGATCGGCGCCTTGCTGCCCTGTGCCTCCTGGACCATTTTTATAATCCGGGCAAGCGCAGTTTCCTGTCCCACCCGGGTGGCTTCAAAATGCAACAGTCCTTCTCCGTTGATGGTCCCGCCTATAACGGTGTCACCACCGGATTTGTCAACCGGAATGGGCTCTCCGCTTATCATGGACTCGTCCACGGTGGATCTGCCCTGGACCACAGTGCCGTCCACGGGAATTCTCTCTCCGGGTCTCACCACGACTACATTCTGTTTCTTGACCCCTGTGAGGGGGATTTCCTTTTCCTGTCCGTCCACCAGAATGGTTGCCTTTTTCGGGGCAAGTCCCATGAGCTTGCGGATGGCGCCTCCGGTTTTGCCTTTGGTTCTGGCTTCCAGCATTTTGCCGAGTTTGATCAGGGTAATGATGACCGCGGATGTTTCAAAATATACGTGGGGGCCGAGGGCAGGCAAAAGAAGAACAAAAACCGAGTAAAAATAGGCAACGGACGACCCCATGGCCACAAGAACATCCATGTTGGCACTTTTGTTTTTCAGGCTTTTCCAGCCGTTGATGTAATAATCCAGCCCGGTATAGAACTGCACCGGCGTTGCGAGAAGGAAAAACAGCCAGCTGACCCAGGCTGCATGGCTCCACTGGCCGGTGATGCCGAAATCCCGCATCATGCTCATGGCAAAAAGAGGAAGGGCGAATGCGGCTCCGACAAGGAATTTCCGTGTCTGGTCCCTGATTTCGGCATTCCTTGCCGAAAGTTCAACATCCTCATCCGTGTCCCCGTCAGCCGGGGGAATCGCCTTGAAACCGGCCTCTTCGACCGCTGTTACAATGTCATCAACAGAGGAAATGGAGGGAATATATTCCACATAGGCGGTTTCGGAAGCAAAATTCACAGTGGCGGTGACTACGCCCGGCACTTTCTCATGCAACGTCTTTTCAATGGTGGCGGCGCAGTTGGCGCAGCTCATACCTGTGATTGCAAGTTCTGACGAGGCCGTGGGCACTGAGAACCCGATTTTTTCTATGGCTCCGGTCACCTCTTTCAGGCCGGTTGTCCCCGGTTCAAAGGTAACGTCGGCGGTTTCGGATGCAAAACTGACACGGGCCTCGTCCACCCCTTCAAGTTTGTTCAGTGTCTTTTCGATATTCATTGCGCAGTTGGCGCAGCTCATTCCGGTGACCGGCAATGAGTGTTGTTGTTCTTTCATTGGTAGCTCCTGTCGTATTCACCTTTTACCGCTGGTTCCTGTGACCGTGTTTGCGTGAATAATAAAAGCAAATTTTATACCACAACGTGGTCATTGCCGTCTGTTTTACCTATTCCTTGCCGTACACGGCAAAATAGGTCACCGGAATAACGATCAGCGTAAAGAAGGTGGAGGCAACAAGCCCGAAAATCAGGGCCCATGCAAGGCCTGAAAACACCGGATCAAAGGTGATGGGAAAGGCCCCGATCCCGGTGGTGAGTGCGGTCAGTACGATGGGCCGCATGCGGATGGCCCCGCTTTTGAGGATGGCCTCTTTCATGGCCTCGCCTCTTTCAAGGGAATCCTGTATAAATTCGATGAGTACAAGCGAGTTCCGGATCACGATTCCCCCCAGTGCAATCATGCCGATCATGCTGGTGGCGGTGAAAAAGATCGGGTTGGGAAATCCCCCGGAAGGCGGGGCCGCCACTGTATTTAGCAGCATGAATCCAGGCATGATCCCGAGAAGTGTCAACGGGATGGCCATCATGATGATCACGGGCATGAAGAAGGAGCCGGACTGGACCACCAGAAGAATGTAGATCCCCACCATGGCTGCGGCAAATCCGATTCCCATGTCCCTGAACACCCGCAGCGTGATTTTCCATTCCCCCTCTCCGGCCCATTCCACCCGGGTTGCTTCGGGAACAGGATTGCTCTTCAGCTTCCCCATCATGTCGATCACCGCGGTTCCGGGAGCACGGCCGGCGGCTTCGGCCAGGGTGTACACAACCCGGTCCAGGTTTTTGTGATAGATGGGCTGAAGATTTTTGATTTTTTTGACTTCAGCCAGTTCCGCAAGAGGAATCATGCGGCCGTCTGAACTCTTCAGGGGGATCGATTTGAGGGCCGTTATCGATGATTTTTCTTTTCTGGGAATGGTCACCCGGATGTCAAGGGGTTGTCTTTCATCCGGAAGATGCAGGGTTGCAGCCTTGTTCCCTTCGAGCACGCCCTTCAGGGTGCCGGTAACGGATTTTGCGCTGATGCCGTGGAGAGCCGCCTTTTCCTTGTCAATGACAAAACGGTATTTGTCATGTTCGGTTTCGGCCATGTCATCGACATCCACCACCATGGATTCTTCTTTCATAACCGACTTGAGATGTTCGGACGCATCAAGAAGTTTTCTGTAAGAAAGATGATCCTCTCCGTATATTTCTCCCACAATGGTGGAGAGGACAGGCGGGCCGGGGGGCACTTCCACGAGTTTGACTTCTGCATGATGTTCGGAAGCGATCTTCATCAGATCCTTCCGGATTCTCAACACGATGGCATGGCTCTGCTGGTCTCGTTCGGATTTTTCCGCAAGGTTTACCCGGATATCGGCAAGATTCGGCCCCTCCCGTAGGTAGTAGTGGCGTACCATGCCGTTGAAATCCATGGGAGAGGCAAACCCGGTGTACGAGACCGTCTGTGTCACTTCCGGAACGGTCTTAAGATAATCTTCAAACGAACGGACCACCGCATCGGTTCTTTCAAGGGTGGTGCCTTCGGGCATGTCAATGACCACCTGGAATTCGTTTTTGTTGTCAAAGGGCAGCAGTTTCAGCGGCACCAGCCTGAAAAGGGCGAGAGAACAGGACGCGGCAAGCAGAATTACGATAACAGCGGCAAGCAGAAAGCGTTTGACACCCGATTCCAGAAAAGGAGAGACTGCCGCCCTGTACACTTTGTACAGCCTTCGTTTTTCTATGGAAGGGGCTTCTCCTTGGGGTCCGCCTGCGTTTTGGGCCGGGTCTGAACTCCTCTTCAAAAGGGTGTATGTGATCCACGGCACTATGGTAAGAGCGCAGAGTGTGGAAAAGGTCACGGTCAGCGGCACGTTGGCTGCCATTGGGGCCATGTACGGCCCCATCATGCCGGTAATGAAGAACAGCGGGATAAAGCATACGATGATGGCCAAAGTTGACATCATCACCGGTGGAAGCACCTCTTCCACAGCGTTGAGCGTGGCCCGGAACATGCCGGTGTTTCCGATTCTGTCTCTGATATGACGCTGGATGTTTTCCACGTTGGTGATGGGATCGTCCACCACAAGGCCCAATGAGAGGATCAGGGCAAACAGGGTCACCCGGTTGATGGTATATCCCAGAAGATAGTTCACGAACAATGCCAGGGAAAAACTGATGGGTACGGCCAGGGCCACAACCCCGGCCTCTCTGTACCCCAGTGTGAATGCCAGCAGGATCACCACCGATGCCACGGCGAACAAAAGGGAGGAGAGAAGGCCGTTCACCTTTTCCTGGGCGGTTTTTCCGTAGTTTCTCGTGATCTCATACGAGATGCCGTCCGGTATGATTTCTTTTTCAAGGCTTTCAAATTTCCGGATGACGTTCCGGGCTACATCTACGGCATTGGTCCCCTTTTTTTTGGCAACGGCAAGGGTGACGGCCGGGTATTTCCGGGATGCGGAAGTATTCTCGTGTTCTCCGGCATACCGGTTGGAGTAGGAAAGCCGGGTATAGGTATCAGCCGGTTCCGGGGTGTCTTTTATCTCGGCGATATCCCGCAGATATACCGGCCGGTTGTTTTTGACGCCAACCACAAGGGAGCCCACCTCCTGCGGGGTGGAAAGGAATGAATTGAGAGAGACCTGATAATTTCTGTCGTTTCTGTCGAAACTGCCGGCATTGACCGAAGCGTCCGCATTTTTCAGGGTCTGCCCGACTTCCATCAGGGAGACCCCGGACAACTTCATTTTTTCCATGGAAAGCGCCACCCTCAGTTCCCTCTTCCTTCCTCCGTAGAGTGTCGTTCCGGAAAGGTTTTCAAGACTGCTCAGCCGGGCCGACACTTCTTCTCCCACCCGCCGGATTTCATAGTCGCTGTACCGGTCCGAATACAGGGTGAAGTTGACGATGGACACATCATCGATCTGTACGGGTTTCACAACCCAGCCTTCCACGATGGAAGCTGCCTTGTCGATGTTCATCTGGATCTGGTTGTGAAGTTTGACAAGGGAGTTCTCCTGTTCTTCTCCCACAAAGAACCGTACGGTGACCACGGCCATGTCGCTCCTGGATATGGAGTAGACATATTCCACTCCGTCGATCTGCCACAAAAGCTTTTCAAGGGGAGTTGCCACAAGTTTTTCAATCTCCTGGGGGGTGGACCCCGGGGCTCTGACAAAAATGTCAGCCATGGGAACCACGATCTGGGGCTCCTCCTCCCTGGGAGTGACCATCAGGGCGGCTGTGCCCAGACAGAGGGAAATAATGATCAGAATGAGCGATAGTTTGGACTCGAGAAATTTGGCTACAATGGATGAAATTATCCCCTTGCTGTGCGGTGTCTCCGTCATAACACTACAAACTCCCTGTGCTGATGGTTTCGTTTGACCTGAGGCCGGAGAGGACTTCGATCATACCGTCTCTTTTTTTGCCGGTTTTGATGTACCGCCTGGACCATCCGGAAGAATCCTTGACCATGACAAGGTCGAGCTGGCCCGTGGTAATCAGGGCGCTTTCCGGAATCAGTACGACCCGGGTTTCGGATTCCGGGATCAGAAGTTTTCCGTACATGCCCGGATAGAGTCCTTTGACCGACGGGATCACGGCTTTCACCAGAAAGGACCGGGTTTCCGGGTCGGCCCAGGGAACGATTTCGTTTACCACTGCATCCACTGTGGTGTCCAGGGTGGGGATTTCCGCCTTCAAAGTCTGCCCCCGGGCGATATGCTTCACCAGTTCTGCGCGGACATGGGCTTCCAACCGGAACCCTTTCCGGGTACGCATGAGCACCAGGGGTTTTCCCGGAAGTGCAAGATCTCCGGGCTCCACCATTCGCCGGATGACTTCCCCTTCTATAGGGGCAGTGATTTGGGTGAATTCGAGCTCCACCTCGGCCTCTTCCACTGTATTTTCCGCCCGCCGGATGCGGGATTCGGTCTCCACAAGCGCCTGCCGGGCCTTGGAAAGTCCGGCCTTTGCCTGGAGGTAATTGGATTCGGCATTTTCCATTTCCTTGCTGGTAGCGGCGTCCGCTTTCACATACTCCTGTATCCTCTGATAGTTCAGCCTGGCTTCTTTTAACGCGGCCTTTGCGGATTCCACCTGCTGGGCGGCCTGGGACCGGGCCGCTTTTGCTCCCTTGAGGGCCTGTTTGGCTTTTTCAAGTCTTGAAACGGGCTGCCGGTCATCCAGGGTTACCATTATGTCTCCGCGTTTCACACTGTCTCCGGGGCCCACGTGGATGGATTTTACCTGGGCTTTGATCCGGGATTCGATCCGGCTTTCACTTTCCGGCTTTACCGTGCCCACTGCCCTGTAGTATTCCGTGATGTTCCGGGTGACGGGCCGGGCTTCCGGGAGGGCCCGGACCTCTGACGGCTCTTCAGGAATACTTTTGTCTTTCGGCTGAATACCGTTTTCAGATCCGCCCTGGTACACCATATACCCGGCTGCGGCCAGAATGATCAGAACGACGAACCCAATGCGTTTATATCTCATTATCCCCTCCTTTGGGTTTCCATATTCCGGACAGGATTCCCATGGCCTTGCCGATACGGCTTTTGGCAAGCTTCATGTCGTAATACGCCGAAGCTTTGTTGAAAAGCGCCCGTTTTCTGGCAAGTTCGGCCTCAAGATAGCGGGTGACCGGTTCGGAACCCCCTTCATACCGTTTCCGGATGATAGTAAGAGACTCGTTTGCCGACTCCACGCTTTTTTTCGTCGTATCAAACCGGGCGGATGCATTTTTATAGTTGGAGTATGCCTTTTTGACGTCGCTTTTGACGGCAAGAACGGTTTTTCTCTTTGCCTGGAGCGCTCTTTGAAGCGCATACCGGGCCTTTTTCATCTTTGCGCTGGTGGAAAAACCGCTGAAAAGCTTCCATTCCATGGTCAATGCGGCCATGTAATTGTCCTTGTCCGTGTGGAAGGACATGTCGTCGTCATCCATGTAATACCGGGCATTGAGGTCTACACGCGGAAGATAGTCCGCTCGTGCCGCAAGGAGCCCGGACCTGGCTTTGTCGATCCGTTTTTGGGCGGCCAGGATTTCGGGCCTTGTATCAAGGGCCTGTTCCACGGCCTGTCCCACTCTGTCCGGAAAGGCCACCGGGCATACGCAGTCCTTTTCCAGCCGGAGCGAACCGTGAAACTCTTTTGCAAGAACGGTTTCAAACGAGGTCACGGTGGTCTCAAAAAGGTTTTGGCTTTCAACCAGGCTGTTTTCGCTTTCAGCCACTCTTACTTCAAGAGAGAGGATATCGGATTTTAATACTCCGCCGGCCCGGTATTTGGCCTGCATGATTTCAAGCTGTTTTCTGACGGTTTCCACGGATTTTTTTGCAATCTCCATAAACTGTTCCGCCTTGAGGATCGAAAAATAGAGTTCGATCACCGAGGCGGCGATCATATCCTTTGCTTTTGAAAGGGCTGCCTTTTTCCGGCCGATGGCGGCTTCGGACATGGCACGGGTATGAAATTTTTCTCCCCCTTTGAACAGGTTCCACTTGAGATTCAACCCGGACTCGTAGTTGGTGAGGGTTCCCGGATCGTTGAAGTCTCTGAAATTATCCGGCAGCTGCCGCTGGTCAATGGTTTTAAAAAGGTATGAGGAGGGAGCGTCCGCCCTTGTGTACCCGGCCTGAAGAGAAATTGAAGGCATAAAAGAAGAATTTGCCCTCTGAAGTTCGGCCCGGGCGGTCTTTGTGTTTATTACGGCCATCCGGACATCAGGATTGTTCTTCAGGGCC
>CAYFVA010000098.1:0-8274 GCA_964346265.1 uncultured Desulfobacterales bacterium | reverse complement strand
TCCTGGTGACAGGTGTGACATTGCTTGTGGTTGCCATTTTAACCCGGTTTATTCTCAACCGGCTGTTTCTGAATCCCGTGGAGCAACTCAACCAGGGGATCCGGGATCTGGCGTACGGCCATTACGAAAGACGCCTGGAGTACATGAACCGAAAGGAACTGGACTATATTATCGCCGAGATCAATGAAATGGCCGGTCAGATCGAACGGCGCTCCAAGCAGCTCGA
Source organism: uncultured Desulfobacterales bacterium (assembly GCA_964346265.1). Classification (GTDB taxonomy): domain Bacteria; phylum Desulfobacterota; class Desulfobacteria; order Desulfobacterales; family Desulfobacteraceae; genus JAIPEK01. The sequence goes on along the minus strand of CAYFVA010000098.1, from coordinate 8,048 downwards.
GCATGCCTGGAGCGAAACCATTCAGTTGAGAAACTATCTCTCGAATATCATTAATTCCATGCCCTCGGTCCTGATCGGAATCGATTCCACCGGGAGGGTCACCCAGTGGAACGACAAAGCGGAAGAGGAGACCGGTATTTCCGCCCGGGCGGCAGTCGGCAGTGAACTTGTCCGGGTATATCCGGGGCTCAGGGACCAGATGGAAACGATCCGCAAGGCGATACACCAGCGGGAGGTCATGGAGGCGCCGGCCCGGAAAAGAACGGTGGGCGATGACACCCTGTACGAGGATATCACCATTTATCCGCTGGTGACCAACGGGGAAAAGGGCGCAGTGATACGGGTGGACGACAAGACCGAGCAGAAACGCCTGGAGGAGATGATGATCCAGTCCGAAAAAATGCTCTCCGTGGGCGGTCTGGCAGCGGGTATGGCCCATGAAATCAACAATCCTTTGGGCGGAATCATGCAGAACGCCCAGGTGGTCATCAATCGGGTTACGGCGGAAATGCCTGCGAACAAAGAAGCGGCGGAAGAGGCCGGGATTACCATGCCTGCCATACGGGATTTCATGGAGAGCCGGAAGGTTATCCATCACCTCGAGATGATTCTCGAGGCCGGTAAAAGGGCCGCCGCGATTGTGGAGAATATGCTCAGCTTCGCACGGAAAGGCACTAAATCCCTTGATCCCTGTGATCTTGTGGAACTTCTTGAAAAGACGGTGGAACTTGCCGAAAAAGATTATGATCTGAAAAAAAAGTATGATTTCAAACAGATCCGGATCGAGTGGGAATATGAAGAAAATGTGCCCTTGGTTCAATGTGAGTCCAGCAAAATCCAGCAGGTGTTTCTCAATATCCTCAAAAACGGGGCCGAGGCCATGGCCGAATGGAGGAATAAGGACACCGGAGATCTGGAGACTTCCAGGTTTATTCTCCGGGTCAGGCACCGGCAGAGTACCGTCCTGATCGAAATCGAGGACAACGGGCCGGGAATCCCCGAACAAGTCCGCAAGCGCATTTTTGAGCCATTTTATACCACCAAACCGGTGGGCGTCGGCACCGGATTGGGCCTTTCGGTGTCCTACTTTATCATCACCCAGAATCATGACGGGCAGTTGAGTGTGGAATCCGAGCCGGGCAAGGGTACGAAATTCATCATCAAACTGCCTGTCTGATGGGCGCTCACCAATTCAAGAAGTTTTTGTTTGACAACTGTGTGTATATGTGGTCTTATATGTAAGATCGGCATAAATTTATAATAATACTAACAAGTTGGTGGGCGATTATATGTCAAAACAAAAGAAGTCAGAGAGCTGCACAACAGGTATGACCGAATTTTGCAAAGGAGATCTTGCCGTTTACCCGGCTCACGGCGTCGGCTGTATAGAGTCGATTGAAAGCCGGGAGATTAACGGGGAAAACTTGAATTTTTACATGATGAAAATCATAGAGAACGGCATGGTCATCATGATCCCGACTTCCAACGTAAATTCCGTGGGACTGCGGGAGGTGATCCGGGAAAAGGACATCCCCGATGTATACAAGGTGATGCAGGAGGATGCCGACGGCACGGACAACCAGACCTGGAACAGAAGATACCGGGAGTATATGGACAAAATCAGGACCGGGTCTATTTATGATGTCGCTACCGTATTCAGGGATCTTTTCAAACTGAAACTTGAAAAGGATCTCTCCTTTGGCGAGAGAAAGCTGCTTGATACGGCACAGAACCTTTTGGTTCAGGAATTGTCCACTGCCAAAGACATTGATGAAACGTCCATGATCAAAGAGATCGAGAACCTTTTTGACAATTGATTTTGGCCTTTTTTGGTATTTTGAATGGATCGCCGGAAATCTTTTCCGGCAATTTTTTATAAGAAACTTGAAACAAGAGACAAGGCACGCTTTTATTCAGGTTTTATGGCTTTTTGTGCCTGCCGGGGCATGGTTGTTATTGCCATGGAAATTGAGTTCGAGGTAACAAAGAGGGAAAAGGGGGTTCGGCTGGACCGCCTGGTTTCACAAAAATACCCCGGAATTTCAAGGAGCCGGACGGTCCGGCTGATACAATCCGGTAAGATCCGGGCGGACGGAAAAAGAGTCAAACCCGCCTATCACGTGAGCGAGAGAGAAACCGTCAGTGGCGGGCTTGACGATGCCCCGCCGGATGTCGCCGCGGCAGCAGAGCAAATTGAGCTTTCCATCCTGCATGAGGATGAATCCATTATCGTTGTCAATAAACCCCCGGGCCTTGTGGTCCACCCCGGTGCGGGCAACCGGACCGGTACACTGGTGAACGCGCTTTTGCACCATTGCCCCTCCATGTACAGTGCAGGTATTGACAGGACGCGTTCCGGGATCGTCCATCGGCTGGACAAGGATACCAGCGGGGTTCTTGTGGCCGCCAAAACCCAATCAGCCTTGTCCTTTCTTCAGAAAGAGTTTCAACAGCGGCGGGTGGAAAAAAAATATGCCGCCCTGGTTTCCGGAGTCGTGGTCGGGGACAGCGGGACCATCCGGCTGCCGCTGAAGCGCCATCCGGTCCGAAGAAAAATGATGGCGGTGGATATGGAAGCGGGGAAATTTGCCGAAACCGACTGGAACGTACTGGAACGGTTTCAGGACGAAACTCTGGTGGAGGTGATTTTAAAAACCGGCCGGACGCACCAGATCCGCGCTCACTTTTATGCCGAAGGCCATCCGCTGGTCGGAGAAGCGGTTTACCAGACAAGAAAGAAGAGAAGGGCTGTGAAGCCGGGTCAGCGACAGATGCTTCATTCCATGGCGCTTGCCTTTCGCCACCCCTTTTCCGGGCGGAAGATGCGGTTTTCCGCCCCCTTTTACGAAGATTTCAGACAAAAGCTGGAAACACTTCGAGCAAAATAGCCCAAGAGTCAGAAGATCCTGTTCGAAAGAAAAACCGGGTGCACAGGCACCCGGTTTGAAGATGATTCGTTTTTTCTCTGCAGCAGGGATTACGCGGCTGCTTTCTCCACTTTTATGGCGCAAATCTTGAGTTCCGGGATTTTGGCCACCGGGTCGAGCTTGGCATTGGTCAGCCGGTTGGCGGCCGCCTGGCCGAAGTGGAAAGGAATAAAGATCGTTCCGTCCACCGCTTTAGAGGAAACCTGAATTTTTGCGGTAATACTGCCCCGCCTGGAAGTTACCCTGGCAAGGCTGCCGTTTTCCAAATCCAGGCGTTCCGCATCCCCTGGTGATATTTCCACAAAGCATTCCGAAGCAAGTTCGTTGAGTCCCTGGGTTTTCATGGTCATCGAACCGGTGTGGTAGTGGTAGAGCACCCGACCGGTGGTAAGAATGAACGGATATTCGTCATCGGTGATCTCAGCCGGTGATGCGTGTTCAATGGCGAAAAAGGCGCCTTTGCCGCGGGTGAATTGCTCGGTATGGAGAATCGGGGTCCCTGGATGTTCCTGGGAAGGACAAGGCCAGTGAAGGCCCTCCTCTTCGATACGGTCCCAGGTGATCCCGGCATAGGAAGGAGTGACCGTAACGATTTCCTCAAAGATTTCTCTGCTGTTTTTGTAGTTCATCCGGCCCCCCATCCGCTCTGCAACCTCGCAGATGATTTTCCAGTCCTCTTTGGCATATCCGGGCGCTTCCACAGCCTTTCTTACTCGCTGTACCCGCCGTTCCGTGTTGGTGAACGTGCCTTCCTTTTCAGCAAAGCAGAAGGCCGGGAGAACTACGTCTGCTGTTTTCGCGGTTTCCGTGAGAAAAATGTCCTGGACCACAAGAAAGTCGAGGTTTCCGAATGCTTTTTCCGCATGGTTGAGGTCCGGATCCGACACCATGGGGTTTTCTCCAATCACGTACAATGATTTGAAGGTTCCTTTTGCAGCCATATCCACCATCTCGGTGACGGGGTACCCCGGTTTCGAAGGAAGATCCGTTGTTTGCCAGGCCTTTTCATAGCTCTGCCTTGCATTGTCGTCGTCCACTTTCCTGTAGGCGGTGAATACATTGGGAAGCCCCCCCATGTCGCATGCACCCTGGACGTTGTTCTGGCCCCTCAGCGGGTTTACGCCGCCGCCCTCTATGCCGAGATTTCCGCAAAGCATGGCAAGGTTGGCAAGGGATTTGACGTTGTCGGTTCCGGTGATGTGCTGGGTGATGCCCATGCAGTAGAGGATGCTGCCCCTGGCCGCTTTTGCATACAGCCTCGCGGCTTCAATGATATCCTCGGGATCAATGCCGGAGATTTTGGATACATGTTCCGGAGAATATTTTTCCACGGTTTCGGAAAGCGCCTCAAAGTTTTCGGTCCGCCTCTCCACGAAATCTCTGTCGTACAGATCTTCTTTGATGATCACATGCATCAGTGCATTGATCAGGGCTATGTCACTGCCCGGCTGCAGCCGCAGCCATTTGTCCGCGTGATGGGTGAGCACGATCCTTCTCGGATCGATGACGATCAACGTTTTGCCTTTGAGAGCGGCGCGTTTCACAAAACTGGACAGAACCGGGTGGTTCTCCGTGGTATTGGATCCCATGACAATGATGGTGTCCGCCTTTTCGATGTCTGCAATGGTATTCGTCATTGCGCCGCTTCCGAATGATGCAGCCAGACCGGCTACAGTGGAGGAATGTCACAGGCGGGCACAGTGGTCCACATTGTTGGTTTTGAGAACGGCCCTTGCGAATTTTTGTGCGATGTAGTTTTCCTCGTTGGTGATCCGGGCCGATGTCAACACCCCGAGTGCTTCAGGGCCGAATTTTTCTTTTATGTCGGTCAGTTTTTCCGCCACCAGATCAAAAGCCTCTTTCCAGGAGGCCTTCCGGAAAGTCCCGTTTTCTTTGATCAGAGGAGTGGTCAGCCTTTCCTCGGATCCCACAAAGTCGTATCCGAATCTTCCCTTGACACAGAGGCTTCCGTGATTGGGGAGCACATCCCGGCCCGCCCCCTCGATCCGCACGATGCGGTTATCTTCGGTATGGATGCGAATCTGGCATCCCACGCCGCAGAACGCGCATGTGGATCTGACTTTTTCAATGTTTCTGGCCCTGTCCACAGGAAGTTCGGGCTTGATAACGAGAGCACCCACCGGACAGACATCCACGCATTCCCCGCAGAAAACGCAGTCGGAATCTTTGAGAGGGACGTCCGAGCCTGCCACGATTTTTGTATCCCCTCCACTGTAGCCGAAATCGATGGCGTTATTGACCTGTATTTCCTTGCAGGCCTTGACGCAAAGACCGCAGAGGATACATCTTGAAAAGTCCCTAATGATAAACGGATTTTCTTTTTCCGTGGGGAATTTGCTTCGGGAGGGAGGCATGTCTTTTGTTTCCACCTGGTAGCGGTAGGCAAGATCCTGGAGTTTGCAGTCCCCCCAGACCGGACATAACCGCTCGGTCCCTTCCTCGGCCATCACCTGCATCTGAAAATCCGTCCAGTCTTCTATCTCGAAGTTTCTTGCAGCACAATTGTGATTGCCGGATGCCAGCATGGATCGGATGATTTCTTTTCTCTCTTTTACTGCTTTTGCCGATTCAGTAAAAATCTCCATTCCGGCGGCTGCTTTTGTAGTACAGGATTCCACCGGTTTTTCCGCATCTTTTACCTCGACGACACAAATCCTGCAGGTACCTGTGGGAGTTGTTCCCTTGAGATGGCAAAGGGTCGGAATATAGATTCCGTTTCTTTCCGCAACTTCAAGTATGGTTTCTCCGGGTTCGAATGCCAGCTGGTTGTCGTCAATGGTTATATTCATATCGTTTCCCATGGCCAGATCCTTTAAAGCAAACATTGGTTGTCCTTACGCATAAGGCTGTAACGTAACGGTTCCATTTTGAGTAAGGAATACAATATCAGGGGGGCAATGTCAATCTTTTTGCTCCATATAATTTTGTTAAAACCGTTTGACTTTTTTCGTATGAAATGGTTAATAGGAAATGTTTTGGTCACGAAATCGGACGCATATGAAGAGGGTGGTTGTCATGTTTGAGTCTGTTATTATGATGGGGGGCCTCGGGCTTGTTATAGGAAGCGCCCTTGCGCTTGCTTCCAAGGTCTTTTACGTGTACGTGGATCCCAAGGTGGAAGCGATTGACGAAGTTCTTCCCGGTGCGAATTGCGGAGGATGCGGATTTCCCGGCTGTACGCCGAATGCAGAGGCGATTGTGGAAGGAAAATCCGGTGTGGACTCATGTGTTGCGGCAGGCGAAGATGTAGCCATGGCCATCGCCGGGATCATGGGTGTCTCCGTCTCCGAAAAAGAGCCGGAAATCGCTGCTGTGGATTGTCATTACAGCAAAGATAAAACCGACATCAAATACGATTATAAAGGTATCACCGACTGCCGGGCAGCCAATCAGCTTTTCGGCGGGATGAAGCACTGCAAGATCGGTTGTCTCGGACTGGGGACCTGTGTGGAAGCATGTCCGTTCGATGCAATAGAAATCGGACGTGACGGACTTCCCAGGGTGGACGAGGAAAAATGTACCGCCTGCGGCTCCTGCGTGAGGGCCTGCCCGAAAAACATCATCAACCTCACCTCCATCTCCAGGCGCATACTGGTGGAATATACCGAGGACAATTGTGTGACGCCCTGTCAGCGGGCATGTCCTGCCGGAATTGATATCCGGGAATACATCCGCCTTGCGCGGATAGGGGACTATGAAGGGTCGTTGAAAAAGATACTGGAACGGAACCCTTTCCCAACTGTGATCAGCAGGATCTGTCCCGCATTCTGCGAGTTTGAATGCAGGCGGACTCTGGTGGATGAGCCGGTGGCGATCAACAATCTCAAGCGGTTTGTGTGTGATGCTCATATACGGAAAAAGAAGCGGGTTCAGCCATACAAGGCCCCGGCAAGCGGCAAACGGGTCGCTGTTATCGGCGGAGGCGTGGAAGGACTTTCCGCAGCGTATTTCTGTGTACGGCTCGGCCACGACGCCACGGTTTTTGATGCAAATTCCAATCCGGGCGGATTGTTGCGGTACGCATTTCCGTCTTACCGCCTGCCCCGGAAACTTGTTGACTGGGATATCAACGGCATACAGGAGGCCGGGGTGAGTATCAAGACCGGCCTGAAAGCCGGACATGAGGTTACGGTGCCCGGCCTGCTCAAGGATGGATACAATGCCGTGTTCACCGCCACCGGCGGCTGGGACAGCCGGGTGACAAGGGGGGCCGTCAAGGGTGTATCCAATGTGTTCCCCGGAGGATACCTTTTGATTGATTTGCTTCGGCTTGATGTGGAAAAAGGACAGCGAATTCCCTGCAACCGGAATGTTGTTATTGCCGGAAGAGGAAAAAATCTTCCTGAGGCGGTCTCCCGGCTCAAAGGTTTCGGGGCGGAAAATATTGCAGTGGTGACCCGGAAAGACGAGGAGACCTCTTTTGACGATGCCACCGCAGACAGTCTGTATGGAGAAGATGTGGCTGTGATCTACGATTCCGGAATCACGGGACTTTTCGGGGAAGATGGTTCTTTGAAAGCGGTTGAGTATACAAATCTCGAAACCGGCGAGGTAAGTACCCTGAAGGCGGACAGTATCGTGATCGCCTCCGGCAGATTCCCCGAGCTTGTGTTTTTTGACTCCGAGGCGGTGGAGGAGGATGAAGAAGAGCTGCTCGAAGACCACGAGGCACAAATTACTGCTCTTAAGTGGGAAGGGCGCGAAATTTACAAATCTCCAGCCGACCGGACAGAAATCGGTTTTCTTTCGTACGAGGATATGCTGAGCGGATACAGCGCTGCGATTTCCGCAATAAACGGCGGCAGAAGGGCGGCTGCTTCCATCCACAGATTCATGTACGGAATGCAGGTGACCGCTCCGGAAAGACCGGTAACCAGACAGTCTCTGCTGCAGAACGTGGAAGAACTGGACAAGGTGAAAAAGGTACCGAGAGCGATTATGCCGACTTTGAAAAAAGTCGAGGACAGCAAGGAATATTACAGGGGATATTCCGAGGAAGCCGCCATAAAAGAGGCGGAGCGGTGTCTGCGTTGCGGTCTGGTCTGTTACGAGCGGACCATGGCCGTGGATGGGGAGGACGTGGAAACGTCTCTCAGTTAG
>CAYFVA010000097.1:7032-8292 GCA_964346265.1 uncultured Desulfobacterales bacterium | reverse complement strand
TCGAATGCCGCCGTTGCACGCAATGTCCACGGGCGCACATTCGGCAATGGCCCGTTTGGAGCAATCCGTCCAGCAGGATTCATGGCACAGCCATCTGCCTGATTCCAGGGCTTCCGCATTATCCGGGGTCCTGCAAAGCCGGCGCGAGGCACTGTCCATCATTCTGCACCACCCAGAGGTGAAAATCCCAAGGGCATAGTCTCCGTTTGCCTCGTAGACGGCGGATGAGGTCCCGAGCAACTCCAGAAAATCATTGACAAAACGTTCCAGATTTTGGCGCCCTATGGATGTGAGGATCATCCCGTCCCGATTCAATTCCGTCAGATCGCCATATCCCTGGTCATGGGTCTGTGTCTCAACTTCAATATCCGAAATCGACTTGCCGGAAACCATCCATTCAAGCCGTTCCAGTTTTTCCTCGGCCGTTTTTTGTTTTGTAATATCGGTAGTAAATCCTTGATACGCCTTGATCCTCCCATCCTCGTCCTGTATCGCCCGGACGTTCATGGACCCCCAAAGCCCGGTTCCGTCCCGATGCCGAAACCGGCACTGGTAATCGGACACCTCGCCATGCTCTTCCAGCAGGCGCATGAGTTCCTCCCTGTCAGCGGGATCGGCATACACCTGAGCGGCAATATCCGTGACGGATGCGGTCATTTCTTGAGGGCTTTCGTACCCGAACATCCTGCTCAACGCCCCATTGGCCGAGATGATGCACCCCTCGGGCGTGGTGGTGAAAACCCCGACCGGGGCGTTATCCAAGATGTCCGGGATATGATGCACAGACACGGAATTGGTGTCGGTTTGGGCGTTGTTTGATTCAGACATGGACCTCTCTCTCCTCTGTGATGAAAATCAGTAAACGGTGAGCCTACATCGACATCCGGCGCAATTCTTCAAGTTTTTCCTCCAGCTTTCCCATCCGCTCCCTGATCCATTCCAAATCCCCGGACCGGGCCGCTTTTTCCATTTTTTCGGCCAGTGAGCGCATGGCTTCGGCGCTGATATTGGCTGCCATACCCTTGATGGCATGGGCGGCCATGCGTGCTGCGGATGCATCTTTCGGGTCCAGGGCCGTCCGGAGATCCCGGATGCGCACAGGCATGTTGTCCAGGAATGTCCCAAGAATCTTTTGTGCCAACTCTTCATCGCCCGCCAATCGATCCAGCAGCCCGGCACGGTCAAACACGGGCGGGTCGTCTGCCGCCTTTGACTGCTTTGCGCTCTTTGTTTCCTGTTCCGTCCTTCCGGCTTCTCCTG
>CAYFVA010000097.1:1637-6932 GCA_964346265.1 uncultured Desulfobacterales bacterium | reverse complement strand
GTCATGGCGATGATGGGGATTCGGGCGTGTTTCTCCGGTTGACCGGAACTTCCCTCGTGGGGGTTCATCCGTGGCTGGAATGGTTGATTCCCGGTTTCGCTCCCGGCTTTCCGAATTTCCCGCGTTGCCGCAAGACCGTCCATCTTCGGCATCATCACGTCCATGAGCACCAGGTCATAGGGCAGGTTTTGCACGGCGTGGAGGGCTTCGCTGCCGTTGACCACCACGTCGGCGTGCAGGCCGAATTTCTTGAGCATGCCCAAAGCGACCTGCTGATTGGTCACGCTGTCCTCGGCCACGAGAACGCGGCCGGAAAAACGGGGATAAGCGGTGTGTCGGTTCCGGCTTTCCCGGGCCGTCTGCCTGGTGATGATGGGTTGGCCGGGTGTGCGCTCAACAGTGTCCGACATGACCAGTGCCAGGGTGTCGTACAGCTCGGAGGGTCGCACGGGCTTGTTCAGGTAGGCGGCAAAGCCCAGGTCCGCGCACATCCGGTCGTCACCGGGCCGGTCCAGAGAGGTGAGCACGATCAGGGGCATGGCCCGGAACCGTGGATCTGCTTTGAGCCATCCGGCCAACTCCCCGCCGTCCATCTCCGGCATCTGGAAGTCCACAATACCCAAATCGAAAAGGTCATCCATGTCATGGGCCGCAGCCGCTTCCTGCAATGCCGATTCCCCGTCGGCAGCCCCCCGGGGCCGCATCCCCCAGGCCGTAAACTGCTTCATCAGGATTTCCAGATTGGCTGCATTGTCGTCCACCACCACCACATGCAGACCGTTCAGGTTCCCTGGGGTCATGGTCGAGGTGCGATCCGTCGCCTCCTGAATGGCGAACCGGGCAGTGAACCAGAACTCCGAACCCCGGCCCGGGGTACTGCTCACCCCCACTTCACCGCCCATCATTTCCGCCAGTTGCCTGGAAATGGCCAATCCAAGGCCGGTGCCTTCGAAATTGCGGGTTGTGGATGCGTCCACCTGGCTGAACTTGTCGAACAGCATGCCGAGCTTGTCCTCTGGAATGCCCACGCCGGTGTCCCGGACAGTGAAGCGGAGCAGGACATCGGATTCGCCGTCCCCGGATCCGCCGGACGGAGTCTGGTCCGAAGAGACATCAGCCTGTTCCACCGTAATCAATACCTCCCCCTGCTCCGTAAACTTCAACGCATTCCCGACCAGGTTGGTCAGAATCTGGCGCAGCCGGTCGGGGTCGCCGCGAAGAAGCGTGGGAATCCCGGGGTCGATGAAGTGGATGAATTCCAGTCCTTTCTCGTGGGCGCGAAGGGCAAACGAGGTGGCCATCTCGTCCATCAGGCTCTGCAAATCAAAGTCCAGCAGTTCCATGCTCAAACGTCCGGCCTCGATCTTGGAAAAGTCCAGGATGTCGTTGATCAGATTCAGCAGGGACTCGCCGCTGGACTGGATGGTTTCCACATAGCGGATCTGCTCTTGGGTCAGGTCCGTATCCTGCAAAAGGCCCGTCATTCCGAGCACTCCGTTCATGGGCGTACGGATCTCGTGGCTCATGTTGGCCAGAAATTCGGATTTGGCCCGGTTGGCGGCCTCGGCCTGCTCCTTGACCTTACGCAGCTCCTCTTCGGCAATTTTTTGTTCCGTTATATCCCTGGCCACGGCAATGACCAGCTGCCTGCCGTCCTGTTCAAACGCCCGCAGCCTGACTTCAACCGGGAAAGTTTGGCCATCCCGGCGTACATGGACGTCCTCAATGGTTTCGGACCGGTCCTCGGCATTGGCGACCGAGTCGAATCGCTTTTCCAGATCCTCACGGGAAAGATGCGCCTTGATGTCCTGCGGGCCCATGTGCAAAAGCTCGTCTTTGGTCAAGCCCAGGCTTTCCCAGGTCTGTCGGTTTGCGTCCACAAAGCGCATGGATGCGCGGTCAATGAGAAAAATGCTGTCCACGCTGCTGTCCAGTGCCATTTTAAAGCGCTCAATCTCCAGCCCGGCCTGGCGCGTTTCCGTAATGTCCACGAAAATTCCCTGGTTGATCTCCTCCCCGTCCACGGTAATTATGGTGGAAAAAAGATTGACGTATTTGATTGCCCCAAAGCTGTCCACGATTTCCGCTTCTGTGTTCAAAGAGCTTTTGTCCCGGACATTCCCGGCGAACCTTTCCCGATAGTAGTTGCCCTTTTCCGGAGGATGCAGGGCTGTCTGATGAAGACCCAGAAGTTCGTCTCTGTCGCGGCGGAACAGTCTTTCCGCGGCCGGGTTGCAGCGGATGATGAACCCCTCCCTGTCCGCCCAGAGAATGGCATCCTTGTTCTGCTCAAAGAGCAGCCGGAATCGGCGTTCGCTCCGGACAACCTCCTCCTCGGCCAGCTTACGGCCGGTGATGTCGCTCATCGCCACGCGGCAGACGGGCGAGCCGTCTTCCGCGTGAGCGGCGGTTGCCGTCAGATGGGCCCAGAAGTGCACACCGTCCGGTTTGACCAGCCGGAGCTCGCATTCCTGGGATTCGCCCGTCTCAAAGAGTTTCTCACGGTGCAGGTAGTAGATGTCCTGGTCGTCTTTGAGGATAAATCGGGAGATCGGCTGGTTGACCAGTTCGTTGACGGCCGTGTCCAACAGGGCGGCGGCCGTGAGGTTCGCCTCCAGGATCAGCCCTTTTTCGCTTACAGTGTAATATCCCACCGGAGCCATGTCATAGAGGTCGAAACAGCGCTCCTGCTCTGATTCGATCTCGGCCTGTGCCGCACGAAGCTCTTCGTTCTGCATCGCAAGCTCAATCTGGTTCACTTGCAGTTCATGGAGTTTTTCACGGATTTCCTCCGGAGAGAGGGCTGCAATGTCTTGGGATGACCAGTCGACCCGTTCCCCGGCATGCGCTTCCGCCTTCCGTCGTAAATCCCGCCCTGAGTTTGACCGGGGTGAGCCTGTCGAACCTGCTGAAGGGTCTGCAGAATCCGTAGGACGGTCATCCTTGTTTGCCATGGGGTATCTCTCTTATAACAATGGTTATTCTTTACTATTCGGAATCATACCATATGAATTTCTTCATGTCACCCCGGGTTCTGACAGGGTGATTTTTTTGCATTGACAGAAGTCGATCTTCCAAGTAGTATTTTTGTTTTTGAGCAGTATGATACTGTGTTTCACAAAAAGCATGTTCCCATCCCTCCCGATCCGGGCGTAACAGGCGGATCAAACCATTCTACTCTTGTCCGGCCGGAAGCGAATCAGAAGGGCGGGAACGAATCAGGAGGTGAAAGGGATGTGCTTGAGTTCGGATCGGCTTTCACTGGAGACAACCTGAAGAAGGTAGGCAACACATGGGTATTTTTACTTTCAGATTGAGAGCCAAATCCCTGCTGGCTTTAATTTTGGCCTGCCTGGTGGCACTGGGCCCGACCATACTGATCGGCCGGCATATCCTGGAAAAGGGCAAGACCCATTTCGGCCGGGCCTATGCAGAGAACTTCACTCTGTTCCAGGCCCAGAAGATCAAGGAGCCTGTAAGCAGGGAGCTGGCCCTGGCCCGGCGCTTTGCCGACTCGGTTCTCCTGCAGCGGTGGTTTGAGGATCCGGAATCGGAAATCAAGAGAGACGGATTTTTCCAGGAAGCGGATGGGTACCAGGAGGCCTTCCAGGGGGGCAATTATTTTTTGATTAACCACAAAACCCTGGCCTACTACTTCAACGGTCCTGACAAGGAATACAGCCAAAAGCCCCGCTACTATCTGGACCCGGACAATGCCGACGACAAGTGGTATTTCAGCACCATAAAAAATTTCGACACATTCACCATCAATGTCAATCCGGATGTGCATCTGGATAATGTCCAGGTCTGGATCGATGTCATGATCCGGGACGAAGGCGAAAAGATCGGCATGGCAGGCACGGGCCTGGAACTGTCCGCTTTTCTGGAGGAGTTCATCAATGTGCGGGAGCCGGGGGTGACGCCGATGATCCTGGACTCCGAGGGTCTTATCCAGGCCCATCCGGACCAGAGCCTGATTGCCTTCGGGTCAGGGGCGGAGGCGGACAACCAAAAATCCGCCGACAAAAGCCGGTCCTCGCTGATGAATCTTCTCTCCGGGCCGCAGCAGGCTGAAAGGCTGAAACAGGCCATGCAGGAGGCGGAAGACAATCCGGGCCAGGTGCGGACTTTCTGGGCCGAACTGGATGGCAAGAGACAGCTTCTGGCCCTGACCCGGCTCCCGGAGCTCGACTGGCACGTGGTCACGGCAGTTGATCTGCAGGCCGCTGAAATTTTGGAAGGGACCTGGATCAGCATGGCAGTGGCCGCCCTTGCGGTCATGCTGACGATCCTGCTGCTGCTGTTCGGCTACGGGGTGAACAGGGTCGTGCTCAGGCCTTTACACAAGCTGCAGCAGTCAGCCTCTGCCCTTGCAGGCGGCGATTATGAAGTTGCCCTCCCTCCTGCCGGAAAAGACGAAATCGGGGACCTCAGCCGTGCCTTTTCCGCCATGGTTGACCAGGTAAAGGCATATACCAGGGACCTGGAGAAAAAGGTAAGGGAGAGAACAAAAGAACTCGAAGATCAGTCCGTTCTGCTCAAGGAAGCAAGGGACGAGGCGGAAGAGGCAAGCAGGGAAAAGAGTGAAATCCTGGACAATGTCATGGAGAGCATTCATTACGCCCGCACCATCCAGCAGGCCATCCTGACGGACGAGGCGCATTTGCGGCGCATTGTCCCGGAAAGCTTTGTTCTCTGGGAGCCCAAGGACGTGATCAGCGGCGACATGGTATGGACCAAATCGTATAACGACGGTTTTGCCCTTGCGGTCATAGACTGCACCGGCCACGGGGTTCCCGGAGGGGTGATGACCATGGCTGCCGTGTCCTCCCTTGACAGGGCGGCAAGCGATATCGGCATAGAGGACCCCGGCAGAATCCAGCAGGAAGTCAGCCGCCTGGTCCAGGCAATGCTTTCCAGCCAGGAGAGTTCGGGATTTTCCGAAGACGGGCTGGATATGGGGCTGTGCGTGTACAGTCAAAGCAGAAAAACCCTGTATTTTGCAGGCAGTCGGATCAGCCTTTTTTACGGAAACCAGGACCGGGACCAGGACCAGAACCAGGACCAAGGCGGGCTCACCGAAATCAGGGGAGACAAACAAAGCCTTGGCTACTGCTCCAGTGATCCGGATGTTCCGTTTCAGACCCATGCAGTCGGGATAAACAGGTCCACAAGGTTTTATCTTGCCACAGACGGTATCATCGATCAGGTCGGGGAGAAAACAGGGCTTCCGCTTGGCAGGCGCAGGTTTGTCTCCTTTTTGAATACCATCATGGAAAAAGAGGTCTCGGAGCA
>CAYFVA010000097.1:0-1537 GCA_964346265.1 uncultured Desulfobacterales bacterium | reverse complement strand
GGAGGCGAGGTTGAACGAAGAGTCCATATTCTCAAAAGAGGAAAAAGTCATAGAAAAGGCTGAGTCAATTCTGAACAGTTCCGATTTTTCGGGCAATCCGCTTTTGCAGCCGTACCATGACCTGGTTGCCGAATACAGGAAACTGTATCGCCAGACAAGGCGGCTTGTGAAGATGAGCGACCGTGCGCAGAAGGACCTTAACGAGTTGAACACCGAGCTTCAGAAGCACAAGGAAATTCTTTCACAGATGTCTTATGTGGACGGCCTGACTGCAATTGCAAACAGAAGAAAATTCAACGAGACAATCGAGGTCGAATGGAAGAAAGCCTTGCGCAAAAAAACCATGCTTGCCCTTCTTATTCTGGATCTCGATTTTTTCAAGCCATACAACGACAATTACGGCCACAGCGCTGGAGACGATTGTCTGGTGCGGATTGCCGGCGCCCTGTCAGAGGGGGCGAAGAGGCCGGGCGATCTGGCCGCCCGCATCGGGGGCGAGGAGTTTGCCGTGCTTCTGCCTGAAACTGATATTTCCGGCGCGGTAAATGTCGCAGGCCTGATTCAGGACCATATTAAAGACTTGGGGATTGTACACGGGTTTTCTCCGGTTTCCGGGTTTGTAACCGCAAGTATCGGTGCTGCAGCCATGGTTCCGGACAGAGAGCTGTCATATAATGAGCTGGTTGAGACTGCGGACCAGCAGCTTTACGCGGCCAAGGAAGAGGGCCGCAACCGGGTAAAAGGAGGATAGCGGAATATGATCAATGAAATGCAGGGTTTTTATGAGCAATTAAAAAAACAGGGGATCATTTTCAGTTTCAGCGGCCCGATTTCCCAGAACCTTCTCGAGGGCATCGGCGCCACCCTGAGACAGAAAATGAGCCTGGAGGAAACAAGCACGAATATAACCCAGAAGGTTTTTTCCATTTTTGTGGAGCTCATGCAGAATATAATCAATTATTCGCTTGAAAGAGGCTCCGGCGGAGAAGCGGATCCGGAACTCAGCTCCGGCATACTGGTTATAGGCAAAAAGAATGATCAGTTCTATATCAAGTCAGGCAACTATATCAGCCGGGATCAGAAAGATTTCCTCGAGGAAAAACTGCCCATAATCCAGGAAATGGACAAGGATGAGCTGAAAAAGTATTACAAAAAGCAGCGGAGAGAAGAGGCCAGGGAAGGCAGCAAGGGAGCCGGGCTGGGCTTTATCGAGATGGCCAGGAGGGCCAGCACCCCCATTGAATACGACATCAAGCCTGCAGCAGAGCAGGGAATGTATTTTTTTGTCATAAATGTGGTCATTTAAACCGGACAAGTATGCAGCCGCGCAGACAGGCGGTCTGGAAGCGTTTACAAGAAACTTGAGACTTGGAACAGGAGACTTGAAACAGGAGACAAGAGCGAGGCAAGAGACAAGGCCCCGCCTCGTGCAAGTTTCATGGTTTACTGAGATGCCGTGCATCATGGCTGTTATAAGGAGTGTGTAATGGAAGCTTTTATTCGCGAAAAGACAAAATCAACCCCCTGGATAAAACTG
>CAYFVA010000096.1:0-8307 GCA_964346265.1 uncultured Desulfobacterales bacterium | reverse complement strand
TTATGACCAACAGACTGATACATGAAAAAAGCCCCTATCTTCTGCAGCATGCACAGAACCCGGTACAGTGGCATCCGTGGGATGATCAGGCGTTCCGGCTTGCAAAAGACAACGATCTGCCGATATTCCTGTCCGTGGGATATTCCACCTGCCACTGGTGCCATGTGATGGAGCACGAATCTTTTGAAGATGAACAGGTGGCCGAAGTCCTGAACCGTGATTTTGTGCCGGTCAAGGTGGACCGGGAGGAAAGACCGGATATTGACGCCGTGTACATGCAGGTATGCCAGATGATGAACGGATCCGGCGGCTGGCCCTTGACCGTGATCATGGACCCTGAGGCGAATCCGTTTTTCACGGGCACCTATATTCCAAAACAGAGCGCATTCGGCCGGACGGGCCTGATCGATCTTCTGCAGAAGGTGACCGAAATATGGAAAAATGACCGGAACACCATTCGGCAGACAGTGAATTCCGTGACCAAAGCTTTCGGTTCGGAAACAACTCCGCCGGGATCGCCGGTTAACCGCTCCCATGGAGACGCCTGCCGCAACACCCTGGTTGCCAATTTTGACAAAACCTACGGCGGGATCGGTACCCGGCCCAAATTCCCCTCGGTTCACACCCTGCTTTTCCTGCTCGAACACGGGCGGATGTCCAGTGACACGGAAGCGGTTGACTGTGTGAACACCACGCTGACCCGGATGGCCGAAGGCGGTATATTCGACCATGTGGGCGGCGGTTTTCACCGGTACTCCACGGATGAAAAATGGCTGGTGCCCCATTTTGAAAAAATGCTCTACGATCAGGCCATGCTGCTGTGGATCTACAGCCGGGCATTCAAGATCGACAAGAACCCCCTTTATGAAACCACGGCCCGGGAAACGGCCGGCTATGTCACCGAAATGCTGGAATCAGAAAACGGCGGATTCTTCTGCGGCGAGGATGCAGACTCCGAAGGAGAGGAGGGCAAATTTTACGTCTGGA
Source organism: uncultured Desulfobacterales bacterium (assembly GCA_964346265.1). Classification (GTDB taxonomy): domain Bacteria; phylum Desulfobacterota; class Desulfobacteria; order Desulfobacterales; family Desulfobacteraceae; genus JAIPEK01. The sequence continues at coordinate 7,320 of CAYFVA010000096.1, read as the reverse complement.
CCACGAAAGAACTCCGCTCCCTTCTGCCGGATGCCATTTATGAGATGCTCAAAATGCGGTTCGGTCTGGAAGAAGAAGGAAATTACAATGACGAAATCACCGGGCAAAAATGCGGAAAAAACATTTTCCATATCCGGGCCGGAATACCCCAGGTGGCTGAGGCTTTCGGAAAGGATGAACAGGAAACCGCCACCCTCATCCGGCAGACCCTCTCCTTTCTCAAAAACACCCGGGCCGGGAGAACCCGCCCGCTTCTGGACACGAAAATTCTGACCGACTGGAACGGGCTGATGATCAAGGGATTTGCAGAGGCGTACCAAACATTCGGTGATGATGCGTACCTGGACACGGCCCGCAGGGGAGCACAATTCATACTCGATCATATGACCGGCACGGACGGCACACTGTATCACCGCCATAAAGACGGGGAAACCGTCATAGAAGGCTTTCTGGAAGACTACGCCTTTTTTGCCGAAGGTCTTCTGGCGCTGTTTGATGCCACCGGCGAGGCCCGGTACCTGGAGGCAGCCGACAAAATTGCAGAGACAATGGTTTCAAAGTTTTTTGATAGAGAAAACGGGGGGTTTTACCAGACACCGGATGATACCCTGCTGATTCACAGACAAAAGGACGGAACCGACGGCGCCATCCCTTCAGGCAACAGTGTGGCCCTGGGTGTGACGGCCCGCCTCACCGAACTCACTGAAAAAGAAAACTACAGAGTGACCAGGGACAAAACCCGGGCCGCCTTCACCCGTACCATTGAGAAAATCCCGGGTGCGTTTGCCCATTTTCTCTACGTATACTTGTCCCGTATCAGGAACCCGGGAACGCCGCAGACCGGGGCACCGAAAAAAAACATCGTTCACAAGGCCGGGGTCGTGCCGTACAGGAAGACGGACAACGGCATCGAAGTGCTGATGGTGTCAGCCAAAAAACATCCCGGCCAGTGGATCTTTCCGGTGGGAACGGTGGAGCCCGGTGAAACCCCTGAACAGGCGGCAGTTCGCGAATGTGAAGAAGAAAGCGGATACCGGGTGGAGCTGGGAGACCGCATCGGCTCGGTGACCATGGAAAAGGACGACGGAACCAGGGAATTCGTATTTTTTTCCGGAAAAATCACCGGCTCCACCGATGACTGGGAAAAGGACCGGGAAAGGGACTTTGTGCCCCTCGACCAGATCGAAAACAAAGTCGCCACGGTGTTCCGGCCAATCGCAGAGCAATTATTCCAATAACAGGGCATCCCATTATCAAATCATGTGGGAGACCCGGGCGAGCATATCCTTGAGCTTTCCGGATGAGACCTTGACCCGGGTCCCCACTTCCTGGGCGAATACCGAAATCTTAAACTCTTCGATCATCCAGAAAAAGTCTTCCACGGCCTTGACCTTTTCAGTTGAGGAGGACGGGGAAAGGGTCTCCAGAAGATGAGAAAGATGTTTTTCAAACCATTCGATCTCACCGGCCTTTTTGCTGTCCTTTGCCGGATTGTCATGGGCCCTTTCCGCCCGGATCCGGATGGCGGTCACGTATCTTTCAAGAGAAAATACCCGCTCATGATCGTAAATCTCAAGGAAATTGGCCGGTACAAGTCCGGCAAGATCGTTGTAAAGCTTTTCGTACAAGGCATGCCGCGGCCCGCCGTCCCTGCTTTTGATCGACAGCTCTTTCAGTTTCTGACGGGCGGCGGAAACGGCCCGGCAAAGGGATACGATCTTCTCGGTAAAATCCTCTGCAGTCGAATACAGCCGGGGCAGCATCGCATCCGCATGCTCGGTAAAATCTTTCCGGGTCCGGATGTTTTTTGCAAAATACTCCCGGACGATGGAGTCATACAGCATCCCCCTGAACTGTTTTGCCCCGCGGAAAAGATCGGCGCACGATTTGAGTTCCTGCCATGAATTGATATCCTTTTTAAGGGCCTTGAAATGATCGGGATAACACTTGAGATAAAGCGCTTTTACCCCCTGCAAATGGGCCTTTTCCATATTCTCTTTTGAATTGAAAAGACGTAAGCACACCGTATCGCCTTCCCGGCAGAGTCCCGGATACACCCGGAATTCGTTCTTTTGGCCCTCATTAATGAGCACGGCTTCTTCGAGATCGAAAAAATCCCACGCTGTCAGGTTTTCCTTCTCGTATTCGCCCCTGTATTCCTCAACCCCGCCGGGCGCCCTGGCATGCGTATGATCAGCATACTTATCCAGAATGGATTTGTTCCTTGAGGCTTCAATCTCCCGGCCCTCTTCATCCCGGACCGATACCCGCATTTTCAGATGGAGCGGGAGATTTTCCTCGGAAAATGCGGTTGCCGGCACAACCTGCCCGAATTTTGTCTTTATGAAATCACTGAGGATTGAAAACAACGGCTTGTCCGACGACAACGGCATCTCTTCTGCGATAATCTTTGCCGTACGGTTCACCGGCACCAGTTTTTTGCGCTCCTTTTTGGGAAGATTTTTGATCAATGCGGTGATTTTTTCCTCAAAAAGCCCGGGAACCAGCTTTTCCACATCATGGCGGGAAGCCGGGGAGACCGATCCCGCCGGCATGGTCACGGTGACCCCGTCCTTTTTCGATCCCGGATCGAACTCGTACTCCAGCCGGAAAGTACCGTTTCCCGTCCGGATCGTGTCAGGAAACTTTTCAAGCTCGGCCTCATCCGGGAAGGACTGCAGAAGGTCGTCCCGGGTCATTTTCAAAAAATCGTCTCCGCCTGCCTCCTTGAGATATGCGGCAAAGGTCCGGATATCGGAGAACTCCCGGTCCAGCCGATTTTTATAGAAAAGAAAGATGTCGTCCTCCGTCACCAGGACTCCCCGGGACCGGGTTTTGTCCTCCAGGGTTTTCACCTGCTCAAAAAGCTCATTGTTGTGAGCCATGAACTCGAACTCATGGTCGGTTTCGCCGTTTACCAGCACCTGCCGGACGAAGATATCATGGGCTTCCGCCGGGTTGATCCGGCCAAAGGAGACTTTTCTTTCCCCGATGATCACAAGGCCGAAAATCGACACCTGTTCCGTGGCCACCACCTCTCCCCTCTTCTTTTCATAATGGGGGGAAAAACAGGTCCGGGTGCAGAGCCCGCCCCCCATCTCTTCGATCCAGGCCGGATCGATATTGCCGGCGGTCCTGGCAAAAAGCCGGCTGGTTTCCACGAATTCGGATGCCACAATCCACGTGCCTGCATTGTTAAACAGGGCCGAACCCGGAAACACCATGGCCAGACGGCCCTTTGCCGCATTGAACAGATTTTTTTCCTTTTTGCAGGCGATGTTGGCGAGATACCCCGCCAGAAGAGACTTGTGAAGGGCCGTATAAAAAGGACCGCCGATTTCGTACTCTTTGGACTTGATGTCTTTGGTGTCCTGTGAAAATTCCACCTTCCTTGCCTGGATACGGCTTTCTGATACGATCCGCCTGATCTGGCGGTGGATGTCCTCCCACTCCCTGAGCCGGCGGAATGAAATATAATGCTCGGTGCAGAATTTGCGCAACGCGCTTCTGGACCTGGACTCCTTTTTGGCCTTTTTGTAGGCTTTCCACAGATTCAGATAAAACAGGAAATCCGATGCCGGATCCTTGAACACCGCATGTTTCTGATCCGCCTGCTGCTCCTTGTCCCGGGGCCGCTGCCGGGGATCGGAAATGGACATGGCGGCCACGATGATCATCATCTCTTCAATACACCCCTGCCGGCCGGCCTGGATCAGTATGCGCGAGAGTTTTGGATCCACAGGAATGGACGCCATGATCCGGCCCTCAGCGGTCAGATTGTGAACCTTCTTTTTTTTCTTGTTCCTCCGGATGGTCTTCTCCCGGATGGCGCCGAGTTCGAACAGCGTGCCGAACCCGTCCTGTATGCTTTTGGGATCCGGCGGATCGATAAAGGGAAAGTTTTTCACATTACCGAGCTTCAGGGAAATCATCCGCAGAATCACTTCCGCCAGGTTGCTTCTGACAATCTCCGGAGAGGTGAAAAACGGTCTTGATTCAAAATCCTTTTCATCGTACAGCCGGATGCAGACACCGTTTTCCACCCGGCCGCAGCGGCCGGCCCGCTGATTGGCGCTGCTCTGGGAAATCTTTTTGACCGGCAGCGCCGTGGTCCGGGTTCTCGGCCGGTAATGGGGAATCCGGGCCAGGCCGGTGTCCACCACGTATTTGATGCCCGGGATGGTCAGCGAAGTCTCTGCCACATTGGTGGAGACCACCACTTTTCTTCCGGGTTGACTCAGAAAGACTTTTCTCTGCTCTTTTGCCGACAGCCTTGCAAACAGGGGGAGAACCGTGACGACTCCCGTGCTGCGGCTCCGGATCAGTTCCATGGTCTCTCCGATGTCCTGTTCCGTGGGCAGAAACACAAGGATATCCCCGTATCTCGAAGTGGAAAGAATATACTCCACCGCATCCGCACACGCTTCCACATATTCGGTATCATCCCCTTCATCACCAGAATCTTCGGTGCCGTCGTCTGTCTCGCCTGCCATATACTGGATATCCACCGGGTACATCCGGCCGGACACCTCGATGACCGGCGCGCCATCAAAGGCTTTGGAAAACTTTTCCGTATCAATGGTGGCCGAGGTGATGACCACCTTGAGATCCCTGCGTTTTTTGACAAGCCTTCTCAAAATCCCCAGGGTAAAATCGATGTTCAGGCTCCGCTCATGGGCCTCATCCACAATGATGACCTCGTACTGGGCAAGAGACCGGTCCTTCTGGGCTTCAGCCAGGAGGATGCCGTCGGTCATGATTTTCACGGCGCAGTCAGGCGAGGACCGGTCGTCAAACCGGATTTTGTACCCCACCGTGCACCCCAGGTCCTCTCCAAGCTCCTGGGCAATCCGGGAGGCCACGGTCTGTGCGGCGATCCTTCTCGGCTGGGTACATCCGATGACACCGGCGGAACCCAGCCCGGCCTCGAGCATCATTTTGGGAATCTGGGTGGTTTTTCCGGAGCCGGTCTCCCCGGATATGATCACCACGGAATTGTTCCGGACCGCATTGATGATCTCGTCTTTTCTTGCGGCAATGGGGAGTTCGGGCGGGATTTCCACCGTCCGCCGTCTGTTTTCCGGTGTGTATATCTGTTCCATAGTCAGCCCCATAATAGTCAGAAAATCACAAATGTCAATTCGGGTGATTTTTCAAAAATAGGTTGACAGAAATGGTATAATACGAGAAATAAATATACGGTGTATTGGCCTCTGAAAAGATACGTGTTTCCACACTGACGTTAAATATACAATGGAGGAGTAACAACATGGCTGAAGAAGCTATTAAAATCGGAGGAGACAGGAAGAGCGCCTTTAAAGACAAGGTGATGAAGCTCCTGCCCGACGGAGGGAACCTGAATGCATGCCTGACATGCGGCGCATGCGCATCCGGATGTCCTGCAACCGGACTTGAGGGAATGGATCCCCGCAAATTTCTGCGGATGGCCTCCCTGGGGATGGACGAAGAGATCCAGAGTACCAACTGGGTGTGGCTGTGCTCCATGTGCCAGCGGTGTATATACGTATGCCCCATGCAGATCAACATTCCGCAGCTCGTGTTCTATGCCAGACAGTCCTGGCCGAGAGAAGAGCGGCCCAAGGGAATCCTGGGTTCATGCGACATGGCGCTGAAAAACGACACCTGCAGTGCAATGGGAGCCAACGAAGAGGATTTCGAGTTTGTGGTCGGAGACGTGCTCGAGGAGTACCAGGAGGCGCAGCCGGAATTCGCAGATATGAAGGCGGATGTAAACCGGGAAGGGGCCTACTATTTCCTCAACCAGAACTCCAGGGAACCGGTGACCGAACCGGACGAGATGGTGCCCCTCTGGAAGATCATGCATCTTGCAGGTGCTGACTGGACATACGGCACCAAAGGCTGGGCTGCGGAAAACTACTGCATGTTCATGGCGGATGACGAGGCCTGGGAAAAGATCGTGAGAACCAAGGTCAAGGCGGTGGAGGACCTGGGCTGCAAGGTCTGGCTCAACACCGAGTGAGGGCACGAACTTTTCGCAGTCCTGGCAGGACTGAAAAAATACAACATCGAATACAACTTTGAAATCAAGAGCATTATCCAGCTGTATGCCCAGTGGATCAGAGAAGGCAAACTCAACCCCAGTTCGGACTGGAACAAGGACAGGAAAATCAAGTTCACCGTCCAGGATCCGTGCCAGCTGGTCAGAAAATCATTCGGCGATCCTGTGGCCGAAGATCTGCGTTACGTGGTCAAGGCTGTGGTCGGCGAAGAAAACTTCGTCGACATGACCCCGAACCGTTCCAACAACTTCTGCTGCGGCGGGGGCGGAGGCTATCTGCAGTCCGGTTTCACCGAGCAGAGGCGGGCCTACGGCCAGACCAAGGCCAACCAGATCCTGGCCACCAAGGCGGGCTACTGCATCACCCCGTGCCACAACTGCCATGCCCAGGTGCATGATCTTGCAGACGTGAACGAGCATGCATGGGAAACCGTCCATCTGTGGACGCTACTCTGTCTGTCACTGGGGATCCTCGGTCCCAACGAGAGGGAATACCTCGGGGAAGATCTCAAGGAAGTGGAGGTGTTCCATCCGGAATCCGAAATGTAATTTTTTGTACCATATACTGTGAAAAAGCCTGCTGCATTGAAAAAGTATACTGCAGCAGGCTTTTTTGTTGAACCGGAAACCGTATTTTTGTAAAATTTCATAATTCAAATTGCACTGATTTTATAATTATGATAGGTTTTTTTGATCATGACACAAATTATCAGCCTGGCCAACCAGAAGGGGGGAGTGGGCAAAACCACGACAGCTGTTAATCTTTCAGCGGCCCTTGCCGATCATGGCAAACAGATCCTGCTGGTGGACTGTGACCCGCAGGCCAATGCCACCACCAGCCTGGGTGTGGAAAAATCCGATCTGGAGCATTCGCTGTACAATGTGATGCTCGGGCATGCGGAGGCTGCGGACGTACTCATGCCCACGGCACAGAAAAACCTCTGGATTCTGCCGTCCCATATCAACCTGATCGGATTCGAAGTGGAGATGATGGCCCACAAAGGCAGGGAAAAAATGCTGAAACAAGCCATAGAGCCCCTCAAAACGGATTATGATTATATCATCGTGGACTGCCCCCCTTCTCTGAGCCTGCTGACCCTGAACGCGCTCTGCGCCTCTACTTCCGTGCTTATTCCGCTCCAGAGCGAATTTTTCGCACTGGAAGGACTCAGCCAGCTCCTTGACACGGTCAAACGCGTGAAATCCTCGGTCAATTCCTCTTTGAAAATCAAAGGCATCCTGTTCACCATGTTTGACAAGCGCACCAACCTTGCCAACAA
>CAYFVA010000095.1:0-8309 GCA_964346265.1 uncultured Desulfobacterales bacterium | reverse complement strand
GGGCTTTGTCGAACTCATCCGAAAATATCTCTTTTTCCGCCCCGCATTTCGGGCATTTACAGGTAAATGAGCTCAAACCCTTGAACTGTTCAAACCCCGGGCAATGCTGTGGTGTGGTCATGATACCTCCTTTTTCCGTTATCGTCAAATAATGAAGGATCCAAGTTTCGATACTATTTTTGTACCGGTATCGGGAAAGTTCGTCAAGGGGAAAAGGAAATTCAGCGGAAATCAGAACGGCTGAATTGTTTCGGACAGTTGTGGAAAATGCAAATATTTGTTATGTAAACGTCACTGTAAACAATAATCAGGGGCGCGGCATGACCAGAGAACAGTATAACGTGGTTTTCAGGGGACAAATTGCACAGGGAGCGGATCCGCAAAAGGTAAAGGAATACATCTGCGGAATCTTCCGGATCGACATGGACAAGGCGGAATCCCTGTTTTCCGGGAAAAAGATCATCGTCAAGAAAGGCGCGGATGAAGAAACCTGCCTGAAAATGAAACAGGCTTTTGAAAAGGCCGGGGCAGAGTGTGAAATCGAAAAGGCCGACACCGGCGGATCAAATTCGATGGTGTCGGACAAACAGGAGCGGACGGGTTCGGGGGAAGTTCCGCGCACGCTTCACTCCCAAACCGGTGCCCGGGATCAGCGTCAGTATGAACAAGCGTCGGCTGCACCTCGGGAACAGGCGGTTTCCAATCCGTATTCCACTCCTGCGGCGGATCTGGTTGCCGGAACCGCCAAAGGGGATACCGGGCTCAAAGGTCCCAGAAAAGTCGCCGCCGGCAACGGAGCCGGTTGGATATTCAAGGCCTTCGATCTGTTCAGGAAAAATCCGGTTTCATGGATTTTTTCCACCATCGTGTTTTTTGTGATCAGCGGATTGATCCAGATTGTTCCGTTTCTCGGCGCGGTGGCGGCAAACCTTTTGAATCCGGTTTTCGGCGCCGGATTCATCATGGGAGCGGCAGAGCAGGACGCAGGAGATAAATTCTCGGTCCGGCATCTCTTTGCCGGATTTTCAAATAATTTCGGCCAGCTCATCCTTTTCTCCCTTGTGTTTTTCTTTGGTGCCTTTCTTGTGATGGGGGTTCTGGCCGTGGTACTGTTCACCGTGATGGCCGGCGGAATGGCTGCAATGCAGAACCCCGCCATGCTAATGAATATGTCCCCGGTGGTCATGGTGCTGTTTCTTCTGATTCTGGTGTCGATCATGGTGCCCATGGCAATGATGTACTGGTTCAGCCCGGCCTTGATCGCACTGGATGACCTTTCCTTTTTCGATGCCATGAAGATGAGTCTGCAGGGCTGCCTGAAGAATATTCTCCCGTTTCTGGTGTACGCAGTTGTATTTCTCCTGATCGGGGGGGTGGTGACGGGCATCGCCGCTGTTGTGATTCCGATCACGGTGTATGCCGGGAGAATTCCCACCATCCTGGCTGTTATTCCCCTGGTTGTGATCGGGCTTGCCGTCACCCCGGTGGCCATCGCCTCCCTCTATACCTCGTACAGGGATATTTTTAAGAGCGGTTGATACAATGCCGCCAGGTTGACGGAGTTTTTTTGCAATTGATTGATACCGCCAAAAACCATGAAACACCGGAAGGCGTCATACTCCGGATCAAGACGGCGGGCCCGGTTCCAAGGGCGTATGCCTGGCTGATCGACTCCATGATCCGGGCGGGGATCTATATTGTTCTGGTGTCGCTGTTCTCCGTTTTCAGCCGGGCAGGAACGGGCATGATGCTTATATGTCTTTTCCTGCTGGAATGGTTTTATCCGGTTGTTTTCGAGGTGTATTCGGGCTCCACCCCGGGGAAACGGTCCCTGGGACTCTGTGTGGTTCATGACAACGGGACGCCTGTGGATATATCTTCTTCCCTGCTTCGGAACCTTTTGCGGGCGGCGGATTTCTTCCCGCTCTTTTACGCCGCGGGGCTCGTTTCCATGATGTTCCGGAAAGATTTCAAACGGCTCGGTGATATGGCGGCGGGGACACTGGTGGTGTATGATGAAAAACAGACCCGTTCTGAAAAAATTCAGAAAACCTTGCCCAAACAGCCGCCGCTGGAGTTTCGGCTTCATGAAAAGCAGACGATTCTTGATTTTGCCGAGCGAAGCAGAACGCTTTCTGCGGGCCGGTGTATCGAGCTTGTGGAAATTCTGGCAGACCTTACCGGAAAAAAAGGAGAAGAGGCGGTCAGGGAAATCGAGGGCTATGCCGGCTGGATTTCAGGGGGGAAGTGAAGATGCGGCAGGAACGGTTTGAAGCGCACAACAGGAGCCTCTGGGATTCATACAACCGGATCGTCAGAGAGCTGGACCGGCCGGCAGGTAAACGATCGATCACCGTGAAGACCGGCGGATTCCCGAAACTCTACCGAACGGTATGCCATCACTACGCCCTGTCATTGAGTCGGCAATACAGCCCTGCACTGGCTGCGGTTCTCCATGATATGGTAGTCTCCGGCCACCGCCACCTGTACCGGCAAAAACACGCGCTTTTCAAAGATGCGCTCCGGTTTGTCACCGAAGAGTTTCCACGGGTGTTCCGCCGCCGGATCCGGTATTTTCTGTCAGCGGCCGTTTTTTTCCTGCTTCCGGCTTTGGCCGCAGGAGTGGCCTGCCACCAGAGTCATGATCTGGTCTACAGCATTCTGGATGAGCAACAGGTCTCGAGGGTGGAGTCGATGTATGATCCGGCAGGGCAATCACCGGGCCGATCGGAAAAAAGAGGTTCGGATACGGATCTGGCCATGTTCGGTTTTTATATCAAGAACAACATCGGCATCGGTTTCCGGACATTTGCCGGCGGAATTCCGGCAGGAGCAGGGACTCTTTTTTTTCTGGTGTACAACGGTATGATGCTGGGCGGTATTGCAGGACATTTGACCCGGGTGGGATTCGGTGAAACCTTTTGGCCGTTCGTTTCCGGTCACGGTGCGTTTGAACTCACCGCCATCGTGATCAGCGGAGCCGCCGGTTTCATGCTGGCAAAGGCACTGATCGCTCCGGGCCGGTACAGACGGGCCGATGCGTTGAAAAATGCGGCGCCCGAGGCGCTTACACTTGTGATGGGCGCCGCCTGCATGCTTGTGATGGCGGCGTTCGTGGAGGCGTTCTGGTCTTCCGCCCCCTTTTCCCCCGCAGTCAAATATTCGGCCGCAGCCATTTTCTGGGGACTTGTCATGGTGTATTTGTTCCTGTCGGGTGCCGGGAGACGTGTCTGATGGACCTGGAGAAGCTCACAGTGGAAATCCGCCCCCGGACTCCTCTGCAGGGAATTGATCTTGGATTCGCCATGGCACGGGAATGGTTTCTCCCGCTCTGGAAGGCGTATCTTGTGACAGCGGTCCCGGCGGCCTTGATTCTTCATGTCCTGTTGTTTCATCACCCGTTTACAGCGGTGCTCGCCGTGTGGTGGTTCAAACCTCTGTACGAGACGTTCCTGGTATACTGGATCAGCCGGGCTGTTTTCGGGGAAAAGCCTTCCCTGAAATACATGCTGTCCATTTGTTCTTCCATTCTCCGCCCGTACCTGTTCACCCGGCTGACCTTTCGGCGGTTTTCCCCCAACCGTTCTTTTTTCGCGCCGGTGATGCTGCTGGAGGGCCTCGGAAAAAAAGCGTATCAGCAACGGGTGTCAGTTTTGTCCGGCAACCGGAGCGCAGGCGCCGGCCTGACAATCATGTGCATGGTGTTTGAGTTCATCCTCGAGGTTTCGCTTCTCGTTCTTTTTATTCTCATGGTTCCTGATACACTCCTCCAGGTGGATTTCAAATCGGTCTTGTTCGCGGATACACCCATGGGGATCATTCTGAAAAACACGGTATACATTGGTGCCGTGTCGGTTGTGGCACCGTTCTACACAGCCGCAGGATTCGGTCTTTATCTTGCCCGTCGCACCGAGCTGGAGGCATGGGATATCGAGATTCGTTTCAGGCGGCTTGAGCAGCGGTACACGAAAAAGACCAAATCCGGGAGCTCTGCTTTATGGGCGGCGTTGATTCTGGCCGGTTGCGCGGTACTTGCCCCTGAAACCCTTCTGGCCGAGGATGCGGCAGTCTCAAGGGAGAAGGCGGGAGATATCATTGAGAAGGTGCTGTCGCACGAAGATTTCGGGAAGGAAAAGACCGTGAATTATTGGCGGATCAAGGACACGGATCAGGAGGTGAAAAAGGAGCTTCCGGCCTGGCTGAGTTTTCTCGATCCGGTTATGAAATGGTTGCGTGCCGTTTCAAAGGCCGCAGGCGTCACAGGGGAGTTTTTGCTCTGGATCACGGCAGGGACGGCTGTTGCGTATATTCTTTACAGGTCAGGTATCCACCGGATTCGTTTTCCTTTGAAAACCAAAGGTTCTCGTTCTTCTGAAAAGACGCCTGCTGAACTGTTCGGCCTTACTATCACGGCCGATTCTCTGCCGGACGACATGAAAGCAAAGGCGGAGGAACTGATACAAAACAATAACATACAGGGGGCGCTGAGTCTTTTATACAGGGGAGTTCTGTTCAGGCTCGTTCATGACCATTGTCTGGATATTCCGGAAGGGGCCACCGAAGGAGAATGTCTGAAGATTGTGGCGGCCGGTCAAAGGGCGGACGAGGTGCGGTTGTTCTCGGCTCTTACGGAGATCTGGCTGAAAGCGGCGTATGCTCATATCCTGCCGGAAGAATCCGTTCTGGAGGATCTTTTGGACAGGACCGGGAAACTGTACGGGTGATATGAGATGACAAGACGTACAAAAACTTTTCTGTTTGTCGGATTGATCCTTGTTCTGTCTTTCTCCGCAGGACTTTTCGGGTTTTTTCACTTTTTTGAACAAGCTGAAAAACAGGTCCGGACAAAACCCGCTGAAAAGGCTATGAAAAATCCGTATCTTGCCGCCGCCCGGTTTCTGGAAAAAATCGGTATACAAGCCGAACCCGTCCATGACAGAAAGGTGCTGCTCCATCCGCCCTCGCCGGAGGATCTGGTATTCGTCCACCGCATGGGGGCCAACCTTTCTGAAAGCAGGGAGGAGAACCTGATTTCCTGGGTCAGGCAGGGGGGACATCTGGTGATCACGGCACGAAGACAGTGGGACGAAAACAAAGGTGAGAGCGGCAACCACCTTCTGGATCGGTTCGGCGTACGCCTTTACGTGGAAAAAGATCTTGAAACGGAGGAAAAGGATTCCGGTCAGGCGCCAGCCGGGGATAAAACCTCTTTCCGGGTGGATTTTGACCCGGCCCGGACCCTGACGGACGCAAAAGGGGACTTCAAGGTCGCCGCCCGGAGCGGGGCCGGAATCCATGCACTGCAAAAGGCGCTGGGAAAGGGGAAGATTACGTTCCTGTCCGACAGCAGTTATTGGACCAACACCAGGATCGGCTTTCATGACCATGCATTTTTCATGGCCCGTATCGCCCGGGGAGCCGGAAAGGTTTGGCTGATTCAGACAGGCGGCATGCCCCCCATAAGTCAGCTCATATGGGAACATGCTCCATATTTTGTAACAGCTTTGCTGATACTTTCCGTCACTGCGGTTATGCGGGCGGGAATGCGGATCGGCCCTTTGATAAAAGTGCAGAACACATCCAGCCGGAATATCATGGAACACCTGCAGGCGTCCGGCCGCTATCTGTGGCGCACCCGGAACGGTTCCCTGCTTTTCAAGAACGTTCAGGAGGCAGTGGAGCGGCGGCTTCGCAGAAAATACAGGATGGGCGCTGCTGCTGATAAACAAAGACTTTCACGGATCATTGCAGCAAAGACCGGCCTTTCCGCAGAAGCTGTTCATGAGGCGCTGTATTCGAATTTCCGCCATGATCATCAGAGCGTGGTTCGGACAATTTCCGTTTTGCAGAAGCTGAACCGGTTGTAGGGAAAAAACGAGAAGACCATAAAAAGAGGAAAAGAATGGAACAGGAAAAACGGAACGGAGCGCTACCGAAAATCGCTTTCAAAAAAGCAAAGCAGCTTGAAAACCAGATCGGAAAAGTAGTGATCGGCCAGGAACGCGTTGTCCGGGAAGTCATCGTTGCGGTGCTTTCCGGCGGGCATGTGCTGGTGGAAGGTGTGCCGGGTCTTGGCAAAACCCTTCTTGTGCAGGCGACGGCAGCGGCGGTGTCCGGCCGGTTCAGCCGGATTCAGTTTACGCCGGACCTCATGCCGGCCGATGTCAGCGGCCATGCCATGTATGACATGAAATCCGGAGCGTTCCGGGTGAGAAAGGGGCCGGTGTTCTGCAATCTGCTGCTTGCCGATGAAATCAACCGCGCGCCGGCCAAAACCCAGTCCGCCCTTCTGGAAGTGATGCAGGAACAACAGGTCTCTATAGAGGGGAAATCCTATCTGCTGGAGAGTCCGTTTTTCGTTCTGGCCACCCAGAATCCCATTGAACAGGAAGGGACCTATCCACTGCCCCAGGCACAGCTGGACCGGTTTCTTTTGAAGATACACATGGAGTACCCGAAAGCGGAGGATGAAAAAAACATCGCCCGGCAGATTACGGCAGGAGCCGTCGGAGACCGGCTGGATGTGTCCGCTGTGGAGCGGGTTCTTCAAAAGGCGGATGTGGTCAATCTCCAGAAGGCGGCTGCCTCCCTTACCACGGATGACCGGATCGTGGCATATGCCGTGGATATTGTGCGTGCTACCCGGGAAAGCAGCGGCATGGAAATCGGGGCGGGTCCCAGGGGGAGTATCGCGCTGTTGCGGTCGGCCCGGGCCGGCGCTCTTATGGAGGACCGGTCCTTTGTGACCCCGGATGACGTCAAGTCGATCGCACCGGCGGTCCTGCGGCACAGGGTGAAACTCTCTCCGGATCTGGAAATCGAAGGATACCGGGTGGACGAAGTGCTGGAAGACATCCTTTCAAGCGTTAAAGCGCCGCGGCAATGAGACCATCGGGTTATACGGTTCTGCTTGCTGCTTTTCTCTGCCTTCTCGCTCTTTCCGGGGCATTTTCGGAAAGTCTGCTTTTGCTGTTCAAGGGGACAGCGGCTGTTGGTTTCGGTCTGGTGTTTTTAGACGGCCTGCGGGCCGCCAGGGAAGCGCCGCCCAAGGTGAGCCGGAAGCTCAGGCGCAGTATGGCCCTGGATGCCTGGAACACGATTTTTCTTGAATTCGAAAACCCGGAAAACCGTGCGGTCCGCATACGGTTTCATGACCATTGCCCGAGCGGTTTCGAAGTGGAGAACCAGCCGGCGGATGTCAATGTCCCCGCCTGGATGACGGCAGGTTTGTCCTACAGGGTCAAGCCCCGGATCAGGGGGGACATGACGTTTGGCGGCACCGATGTCGTGACGCACTCTCCCATGCGCTTGTGGCTGAAAAAGGTTTTTGTTCCGCACACGGATACGGTGAAGGTGCTCCCCAATTTCAATGAAATCAAAAACTATTCCATTCTGGCTACGGACAACCGGCTCAGCCGGATCGGGATCCGGCGTAAGCAGAGAAGGGGCGAGGGCAGCGACTTCCATCAGCTCCGGGAATACCGGTCAGGGGACGGTCTGAGGCAGATCCACTGGAACGCCACATCCAAGTACCGCAAGCTGATCTCCAAGGAATACCAGGATGAAAGAGACCAGCAGGTGATTTTCATGCTCGACTGCGGCAGGCGGATGCGTCACGAGGATAACGGCCGTTCCCATCTGGACCAGGTGCTCAACGCATCCCTTTTGCTCTCGTATGTGGCTTCGCTGCAAGACGATGCCGTAGGCTTCATGACCTTTGCCGGAGAGGAGCGGTGGTTCCCGCCGAGGAAGGGACAAGGGACGGTCCGGCAGATCCTCAACCAGGTATATGACATTCAGTCGTGTTCTGAAGCGCCGGATTATCTGGATGCGGCCTCCCGGCTCTTGGCATTTCAAAAGCGGCGTTCGCTGGTTGTGATCCTCACCAATACCCGGGACGAGGAGTACGAGAACCTTCTGGCCGCGGTCCGGTTGCTCAAAAAGAAGCACCTGACCGTCCTTGCCGACATCAGGGAGGAAATCCTCGACAACACCATGGCAAAGAGCGTGACAGACTTCAAAGAAGCGCTTGAGTTCAGTGCAGTCCACGGATATCTTGAAAACCGGCGCCGCATCCACAGGGTCTTCCGCCACCAGGGGATCATGACCCTTGACCTGACGGCCCGCTCTCTGCCGTCCGCCCTGGTGAACGAGTACCTCATGATCAAGGCGGCGGGAAGGCTGTAATTTTTTTTATATGAAAGTCTGTGCCATATTCCCGGCATCAGCCGATCCGGTGGTACCTTCCGCTCAGTCTCGCAAATCATCCATGATTTGCTCCGAGGCAAATGCCGGAACCGGTCACGTCG
>CAYFVA010000094.1:0-8565 GCA_964346265.1 uncultured Desulfobacterales bacterium | reverse complement strand
ACTTGACGGATTACCTGACCCTGCAGGAAGGAAAAATTGAATATCAGCTGCACGGCCCTTCTCCCGAAGGATCGCCAACCCTGGTTTTTCTTCACGAAGGGTTGGGCTGTGTTTCCATGTGGAAGGATTTTCCTGAAAAACTTGCAGAAAAGACCGGCTGCGCTGTCCTGGTGTACTCAAGATTCGGTTACGGGAAATCCGATCCGTGTGATCTTCCCAGAAGTACGCGGTTCATGCATGAAGAAGGCCTTGGGGTTCTGCCCCGGGTCATCGAGCAGGCCGGCATTCGGGATCACTTTCTGATCGGCCATTCCGACGGCGGTTCCATCGCCCTGATTTACGCAGGCGGAATCCGCCCCGCTTCTTTGAAAGGGGTGGTGTCCATCGCCGCCCATGTATTCTGTGAACCCGTGACTGCGGACTCGATTCGAAAAGCAAAAGAGGCATGGGAAAACGGACAGCTCAGGAAAAAACTGTACCGCCATCATATGGAAAACACGGACACCGCTTTCAAAGGATGGAATGATGTATGGCTGGATCCCGCATTCATGGAGTGGAATATTGAAGAATTTCTTTCAAAGATTGAAGTACCTGTTCTGGCGGTACAGGGAGAGGACGATCCGTACGGCACCCGGGCCCAGGTGGACACCATTTCTGCAAAATCCCCCGGCCCGGACCGCTCCTTTCTCATTCCCGGATGCGGCCATGCACCTCATATTGAAAAAAAGCGGATTCTTCTTGATCTGGTCTCCGGATTCGTCCGGAATCCTCTTGCGCCACATATTGACAATTCATGCAATTTCTGATTTAAAACAAAAGTACAAATTTTTTGCAGGAAGAATGTGTTGACCTCTATTACCGAAATTCTGACGATTATATTTCTGATCATCTGCGTGCTGGTCCTGCCGAGGATGTTCCGGCAGGAAAAGCACGGAGAAAAAAAGGTAAAACTGAACACCGAATCCCTTTCCATCTCCATGCGGGCGGGAATCGTCCTGTCCGTTTTTCTCCCCTTTATTTCGGCTCTTGTTTTACAGCCATGGAAAAACGATGCCGTGTTGTTCGTATGTATCGGCCTTCTGCCCGTATTTGCCGGGTGGGCCTGTGTGTGGATGCTGGCCGGTTTCCGGAAAAGGCGGAAATAAAAGGGATCAATCCGTATCTATCCAGTACCGGCTCCAGGGGCACCGCTCTTTGTAGGGATAATTCATCAGTTCGGTTGCCAGTATGGAAAAATCCTCTTTTCTGACCACAAAGTAGGACACCTTTTCCTTTCCGTACAACTCTTCCACGCCGACTGCGGCATAACGGGTGTGGTACCTGTCTTCCACCCAGCATTTGAACGCACCGGTAAAAATCTTGATGTCCCCTTCCCGCCGGATGTCAAAAAGATTGACCATGTTGATTTGAAACGGTTTGCCCCCGAAATAGTCTTCCGCCCCGGTACGGGTCAACTCGCAGCGGATGAAATTTTCAAACCGGAGGGTGGCCCCCCTGTACGCCTGTTCATCAGCAAAACCGGATGAACAGGTTCCCAGAACGAACAGAACTACAATCAGTTTCCATGGAAAAACAAGTCTTGCTTTTCTCATATTACGCTTTCTTTTTCTCAAGAATCCGCACGATGGATTTTGTCAGGTTGTCGAGTATGACCGGTTTCACATACACATTCTGAATACCGGAAAATTCTTCAAAAAGACGATTCCCGACTCCTTTTTTACTGTATCCGGCGCCGACCACCACCGGAAGGCCGGGGGAAAGGTTGATACATTTTTCCACCAGCTGCTCCACGGAAAGTTCCCCGACTTCTCCGGAGGTGATGACCAGATGAAACCGTTCCGGCTGGAGACGGAAAACATCATACGCCTCTTTTCCGCTGGTAAACACCCGGGATTCATATCCGAGATGCTCCACCACCTGCCGGATCAGACGCCTTCTTTTCATGTTGCCGTCCACGATCATGATTTGATTTTCATCCATGACAGCGCCGGCACCGCCGCCTGATGTGAATGTTTCCCCTCTGTCCGGTTTGACCGGATGCACGGAACTGACATCAATGGTATACACTTTCGAGGAGATAAACTGAAAACTGTCTTCATCCGGGACTTTTGCAATAAACGTATCTTCCGAGGCCATGTATTGCCTGAGCCATTTTCTGTATTGGTTGTCGGCCCCCTGCAGCACCAGCACTTTATTGCCTGCTATCGAATCCACCTGCACCGAATGGTAGATCTGCTCCCCTTCTTCCTTGTAGTTTTCATGAAGCACTTTGACCGTAAAGTCCCTGGCGCTTGAAACAACCGGGATCAGGCATGCAGCCAGTACAATGATAGCCGTTTTTTTCATGAGACACTGTCCATCCTTGAAATTGTCCGTCCAACAATGGTATCGGCGGTTCCGTTGTTGGACTTGAAAAAAACTTCACAAGAACCGGTCAGGTTTTATGGGCCTTTTGCTTAAACCGTCTCGTGATCATTTCAAGGATCTCGTCGGCTGAGGTTTCTATGGGTTTGTTGCTCACATCCACCATGGAAAAACCATTTGAAACGAAATACCTTCTGACGGAGGCAATTTCCTTTTCAACGCCATCCCTGGAACTGTAGCAATAGATGTCTGATGTTCCCAGATCCTGCTGACGCATTTTTCTGTGCGCCATCAGTTGTCTGGTATTGATGTCCAGCCCGATTATACGTCTCTTGTCAATACCGGAAAGGGTATCAGGCATGGGAATGGACGGAACGTACGGCACGTTCGCTACTTTCCATCCGAGAACCGCAAGATACATGGAAAGAGGGGTTTTTCCGGCCCTGGAAAGACCGATGAGAATAATCTCGGCGTCCGGCAGATCTTCCGGATGCAGCCCGTCATCGTGGGCAAGGGCGTAATCGATTGCAGAAACCTGCTTGAGATCCACCTGGTGAATTTTTCGATACAGCCCGGGCTGTTCTATGGGAGCTTTGTCCAGAAAGGTCTGGATTTTCGATATGACCGGTCCCATCAGGTCTATTGTGACAGTTCCCAGGCTCATTCCCCGGCGGGTGATATACTGTCGAAGATCCGAGTTAACAATGGTATGCACCACAAGGCTGTCCGTATCCATAACCCGCTGCATCAAGTCGTCCACCTGACTGTGTGTCCGGATGTGCGGCATTTTCACCACCGTGATTTCATTTCCCGGAAACTGCACAAGCGTACTCTGGACCAGGTTGTACGCATTGATCCCTTCTCCGCAAGAGGCAACATAAATCATATTGAAGTCGTTGCTGAAAACCTCTTTTATCATAAGCAAAAATCCTTTATTATGTCAGTAAATACATTCTGATAAGAACCAATCATAGTCCAACCGCAAACAGGAGTCAATTAAAGGAAACCGCATTATGACACATGAAGACAAAGGCCATTATGCAAAAAAACATGAAGATCAGACCATTGACCCGAATGTGAAACCGCTTCTTGAACAAAAAGCGGAAAACGGCACCATCAGCTGCGCCAATGTGCACAGCGTGGCGGAAAAATCCGGAATCACACCGGAAAAAGCCGGTATCCAGACCGACCTGCTTGAACTCAGGGTGGTCAAGTGCCAGCTCGGCCTCTTCGGCCATCCCGCGGAAGGCACACAACCGGACCCGGATGTGGAGTTATCCGCGGAACTGGACCAGAAGCTTGAAAACAGTTCGGAAAACGGACGGATCACCTGCCGGGACTGCTGGAAAATTGCAGACGGAATGAAAATCAATAGAAACCGGGTCGGTGCGGCTTGCGACAAAAAAAATCTCAAAATCAAACAATGCCAGATCGGGGCGTTCTAACCGGTTAGATACGCCCGCCGCAACGGTTCCGGGTACTTTTCAACGGCATACCGGAGCATGGTACGGGGCATGCTCCGGTAGTGGGCCTTCATGAATTTTTCCTGGACCGGAAAATTGTGTTTTCCCACCTCTCTCAACATCCACCCGACCGCTTTGTGAATCAGATCCTCCCTGTCATTGAGCAGAATTTCCGCGATTGACAGCGTCGGCTCGAATTCATTGTTTTTTATGAAATACAGGGTTGCCACAATGGCTATCCGCCGGTCCCACAGATTCCTGGAACGCGCGAGTTCCCGGAGGATCGACCAATCGTTGTGAAAAAGCCAGGCCCCGGCGATACATGGAGCGGACACATCCACCAGGTCCCAGTTGTTCACCCCGGCTTTGTTTTTCATATACAGATCAAAAATCGCCTTTCGGCTTTCATGTGTCCGGTTTTTACCGGAGAGTCGATCCACCATCACCACCAGGGCAAAGTACCGAAGCTCATGCGTATCCGAGAGAAGCAGCTGCCCGAGTTCCTGAAGGGAAAGGGTTGTTGCGTATTTCCGTGCGGTTTTGCGTATCACCGGTACTTTCACCCCGAGAAACACATCCCCTTCCCCGTATTCTCCCGGACCGGTTTTAAAAACCCGTTTCACATGTTCCGCACTTTTTCCGTCCGCTTGACTGGCAAGCTCTTTGTAGATTTCATCTATGGCCATTTGAAAATCCTTTTCAAAAAGATATGCTTGTTTTACAATTTTTCCGTATGTACACAGAAATCCGGAAAAGTTCAAGGAGCCGTCAAAAATGGTGGTGGGAACCGGCAAAGTCACATTCAGGCTATATGACATTCACTCGCTGAAACAAAAGCGGAAAATCATTACATCCATGACGCAGCGACTGAAAAACAAATTCAACATTTCCATTGCGGAAACCGGATTAAACGACAATCTTGCATGGTCCGAGATCGGATTTTCCATAACCGGCAACGACAGGCAGAAAATCAATTCAGTCACAGACAGGATCATCGAGATGCTTGACGGTTCCGGGGATGCCCGGATGGTGGACACGAAAATCGAAATCATCAACTATTGATGTTTTTGTTTCGACCTTTTTTTGCGTTTCATTTTCTGTTTTTTTATTTTTTCCTGTCTGGCCTCCTGCGCGGTTTTTTCTCCTGTTATGCCGGCCTGGATTCTGTCCACCAGAAGGCGCATCGCCATAAACCGGTTCAAATGCTGGGACCTGTCCTTTCCGTACTTGACGGAAATGCCCGTGGGCAGATGTTTTACAAACACGGCACTGGAAGACTTGTTTACCTTCTGCCCTCCCCTGCCTGCCGATTTGATGAATTTCTCCTCAATATCCTGTTTGCGGATATTCAGCTTTTCCATTCTGCGGTTCAAGGCATCGATTTTGTCCTGTCCGGGTCCCGGTCCCATGATGAATCTCTTTACAAACCTGTCAATTTTATTTACCCATTGCAAGGAATACTATAAAATATTTACCGGTATATGAAAACCGGAAATCATAAATGCAGGACCGGCTGAAAAAAGGAGCGAGCTTGACAGATTCGATTCAGACCCTTGAGTTGCAGATTCACCGCCTGAAAGAGGAAAACCGCCTGTTAAAACGGGAAAACGGCTTGTTTTGCGCTCTTATCAATGCCATGGATTTCCCTGTTGTCATGATCGACGGCACTGGCACGGTGCTGAATTTCAACAGTCGGGCGGCGGAACGTTTTGCGATTCAGGAGGATGAACGGCAAACCGTACGGATATGGGAAAAACTGACCACTTCCGCTTGCAGTCAGTGGGAAAAGGAGATCGTGAAATCGATAAAAGAGTGCGGCAGTGTCAAATTCCAGTATGATGACGCCCGGAGACTGATTGAAGTCATGGTATGCCCGTATTTTGACCGGGAGGGCCGGATCCGGTATTTCACCATCCTGGAAAAAGACATCACTGAAAACGCCACCGCCCTGGAAAATATCAACATATTCAACAAGCAGCATCACCTGACCAAAGAACAGATGGTGGAAGCCTCCAAGCTGATCAATCTGGGCACCCTGGTCTCCGGCATCAGCCATGAAATCAGCAATCCCAATTCGTTTATACTCACCAATGCCCCGCTTCTGGCAAAAATATGGTCGGAACTTGAAGAGGATCTCATTGAGCATCTGTATGATAACGACATTCATTCAAAAGGGTTCGGCCCTTCTGACATCAAAACCATGGTTCCTTCTCTGCTGCGGGGGATAGAAGAAGGGGCCGGCCGGATCGACCGGATCGTGAAAAGCCTGAAAACGTTTTCAAGGCCGGAAAAGGCGGACGGATTTGAAGCCGTCTGCCTGAACCGGGTTTTAAAAAGCAGCCTTGTGTACCTGAACAAAGAGATCTCCAGATCCACCCGGCATTTTTCCACCCGGCTTGCAGACGAGCTACCGAAAATAGCAGGGGTGCCGCAACGAATTGAACAGGTTCTGGTCAACCTGATTTTAAACTCCTGCCAGGCGTTGACCTCTTTTGACCAGTCAATTGAAATTTCAACCGGGTCGGATCCGGACCGGGTGTTTTTTTGCATTGAAGACAAAGGGTGCGGAATTGAAACAGACCATCTGGCGCATATCCATGAACCGTTTTTTTCCACAAAAGCCGGAGACAAAGGGACCGGACTGGGCCTTTCCATCACCTCCAAGATCGTGAAAGAGCACAACGGAACCATCGATATCCGGTCCGCGCCGGGTGAAGGCACGACTGTAACCCTGCAGTTTCCACGGATGAAAGGAGAATGTATTGACTGAGTTCCCGCAAACCCCGATCCTGCTTGTGGATGATGAAGAGCACATTTTGACCGGATTTACAGCTGAATTGAAATACCACGGTATAGACAACATCCTGGCGGTGAAAAATCCGGAAAAGGTCATGGAGATTCTGCAAGATCAACAGATCAGCCTTGTGGTGCTGGATCTTGTCATGCCGGGCATGGACGGGGAAACATTGCTTGAAAAGATCCGGCAGACTCGACCGGAGATTCCGGTGATCGTTGTGACGGCGCTTGATGAAGCGGAGCGGGCGGTTTCCTGCCTGAAAAAAGGGGCCCACGATTACCTGGCAAAACCCCTGGAGCACGGGCGGCTCGCCTCCATCTGCAGAAACGCAATCAAGTACGGGGAAATGCAGTATGAAATCCGTGAACTGTCCAGCCGACTGCTGGAACAGGAAGATTTTACAGCGGATGCCTTCAGCGGAATTATCACCCGGGATCCTGCCATGGAGGCGGTGTTCAAATACATTACCTGCATCTGCAGAACGTCCCAGCCGGTCTTTATCACCGGAGAGACCGGAACCGGAAAAGATCTTGTGGCAGGAGCGATTCACGATATGAGCCTGCGGAACGGAAAATACGTGAAAGTCAACATCGCCGGACTTGATGACGCCATGTTCACGGATACGTTGTTCGGACATGTAAAAGGTGCGTACACAAGTGCGGAACAATCCCGATCCGGACTTGTGGAAAAAGCCCGGGGCGGAACCCTGTTCCTGGATGAAATCGGTGAACTTCCCTTTCCGTCCCAGGTGAAACTGTTGAATCTGATCCAGGACAGAGAGTATTACAGAATCGGTGATGACACCACACGGTATTCAGGCGCACGCATCATCGCCGCCACCAACCTGCCGGCCGGCAAACTCAAAGACCCGAAGGTGTTCAGAAGTGATTTGTATTTCCGGCTCATGACCCACCATATCCACCTGCCTCCGCTGCGAAAGCGCAAACAGGACATCATTCTTCTTTTTGATCATTTTCTGGAAAAAGCGGCAAAAGAACTTCATGCAGATGTACCCGCCTATGACCAGGATATTATCAAACTCCTTGAAAATCACAATTTCCCCGGAAATATCAGGGAACTTGAAGCCATGGTTTTTGACGCAGTGTCCGTACACAGCACCGGCAAAATTCCCCTCTCCTTTTTTGAAAATCATTTTGCGGCCGGGTTCACAGAGGAAGACACCCGGGAGCCGGAACTCTTTTCTCATATGAACAAACTGCCCACACTGAAAGAGGCCTCGGAACTCCTTGTCAAAGAAGCCCTGGCACGCTCGGACGGCAAACAATCCGAAGCGGCATCCATGCTGGGGATTTCAAGGCAGGCGCTCAACAAACGAATAAAAGGCGGGGATTGATATACCGCTGAGGAATCCGTGTGAAAGTGAAAGCACGGAGCCGGACATCACACACGGTATACAAATTGTCTTTTTACTAATGGAACTCGCTCAGTTGAATTCAAATGGATGTGTAATAAAAGTGTACAATTGTGGAAACAACTTCTCAATGTATATGAAAAATTTTTCCCATTTGAT
Source organism: uncultured Desulfobacterales bacterium (assembly GCA_964346265.1). Lineage (GTDB taxonomy): Bacteria > Desulfobacterota > Desulfobacteria > Desulfobacterales > Desulfobacteraceae > JAIPEK01. The sequence continues at coordinate 410 of CAYFVA010000094.1, read as the reverse complement.
TTTTAATATGTGACAGGTTCAGGGTAGGCAACGCCGTATCCAAAATAATACAAGTTGTCCTTGTCATAATATTTGGATGGAATTTCCGCCCAGCGGATTACACCTTCGTACTTTTCATACTTCTCCGGCCCGGCTGCAGAATCATCGTGATCAAGCATTTGAATCAAATACTTTACGTCCGCCTTCAGATCTCCGTCCGTATTAAAGTACATACCTCCTTTACTGTAATCGTGGAGGCGGCCGTAGTAATAATGTCCGGAATTCGTTTCCGGATAAATCAGTACCGGTGATTCATAATTGTATCTCTCGTACCGGCGATTGTTTTGGTAATAGCTCATAAACATCTCCTTGCAGGTTCTGTTTATGTACACCTTTTGCAAAATTCGTACTTCAGGATAAAAAATTTAGAT
>CAYFVA010000093.1:0-8572 GCA_964346265.1 uncultured Desulfobacterales bacterium | reverse complement strand
ATCCGGAAAAAGTGGACGCCAAATTCAAAAACGGAATTTTGAAGCTGACACTGAAAAAGACCAAAAAGAGTAAGCCTGCCAGAATCGAGGTAAAAAGCGGCTGAGAAAAAAACATGTTCAACAAAAAACAGATGACCCGGTCATCAGGAGGTGTAAAATGATTCATAGAAGTTTATACAGATCCCCCGAATGGAGCTACAGAAATCCGCTTGAAACTTTCCAGAGTCTCAGAAGGCAGATGGAAATGCTCTCGGATCTTGTGAGCGGTACGCAAAGCATGAGAGAGACGCTTGCAGGCGGTGTGTTTCCTTTGATCAATCTGACCGAGGATGCGGAGAACTACTATGCAAGAGCCGAGCTTCCCGGTATAGAGGCAGGTGACCTTGACATACAGATCGACGGAAAAAATCTCACCATATCCGGTGAAAGAAAAATCGATCTGGACAAAGACGTGAAATACAGGAGAAGAGAGCGCGAATCAGGAAAATTTTCGCGGGTGATCAGCCTTCCCGGCGAAGTTGATCCGGAAAAAGTGGACGCCGGTCTGACCAACGGGTTTTTGAACGTGAAAATCCCCAAGGCAGAGGCTGCGAAACCGAAACGGATCACTATCAGCTGACAATATGACCAGGACAAACCATTCAAGATAAAGGAGGGAGTTACCATGGACAGCGCCAGAGAACTTCAGGCAAGAGAAAAACAGGAGGTTGCCTCCCCTGCGGAATATACCAGCGAAGGCATGATTTTCACTCCGGCAACGGACATTTACGAGACGGAACGCAATATCATGCTGATGGCGGATATGCCGGGGGTTGAGGCAGATGATGTCAACATTGATCTCAAAAACGACATCCTTACCATATCAGGAGATGTGAAGCCCTGGGAAACCAAAGACGAAACCGATGTACTGGTGGAATTTGAAATCGGCAGTTACAGACGGCAGTTCACCCTGTCGGAAACCATTGACCAGGAAAAAATCGAAGCCAACATGAAAAACGGGGTTCTGTACCTGAACCTGCCCAAAGCGGCCAAAGCCGTTCCGAGAAAAATCGAGGTTACATCCGAATAAGTCGTGTATCCGCCCGCCCGTTGCGAAAATTTCGCAGCGGGTGGGTTTTTACCCCCTACAAACAGGGATAACGGATGAGGGAACCGTTGTGATTTTCAAAAACATATCCCTCCTTATCCTTTGCTTTTACACGATCCGGTGTCACCGGGACTTTCCCGCCGCCCCCGGGTAAATCCACAACGTAATGGGGAATGCACATACCCGAGATAAAACCCCTCAGGGATTTCATGAGGGAAACCCCCTGTTCCAGACTGCAGTAAAAATGGCCGGTTCCTTTCACAAGATCCGGGTGATGAAGGTAATACGGTCTCACCCCGAGGCATACCAGTTTTCGGAACAGGCGTTCCAGAATCAGCGGCTCATTGTTCACCCCGTTGAGAAGGACGGTCTGGCTTCCGAGCATAACCCTCTGCTCTGCCAAAAGTTTTATGCTTTTCTCCGCACAGGGGGTTATTTCCGCCGGATGGTTGAAATGGGTGTTGAGGCACACCGGGTGATATTTGGCGAGCATCTCTGCAAGGCGGCGCGTAATCCGCTGCGGCAGGGTGCAGATCACCCTTGAATGAATACGGATCATCCGCACATGAGGGATCCGCCTGAACTCATTCAGCAGGTGCTCCACCCGGTCATCACCAAGAAGCAGAGGATCCCCGCCGGAAAGGATCACCTCCTTTATCCGCTGATCCGACCGGACATACGCGGCTGCATCATCAAGCCACTTACAGGGGAATGCGGCCGACCTGCCCACATTTCTTTTGCGCATGCAGAACCGGCAGTATACGGCACATTCCGACGAAGCAAGAAAAATCACCCGGTCCGGATACCGGTGGATCACGCCTTTTACAGGAGAAAGCCCTTCTTCCGCCAGAGGGTCCGGGCATGCGTGAAGCCCGCCGAGTTCATCTGGGGAAGGAATCACCTGGCGCGCCAGCGGCCCGTCCGAGGTCTCCATCAAAGACAGGTAGTACGGATTGATCTTCATCGGATATTGCGCCGTCACCCGGTGAAGGTCTCCGGCAACATCCGGGAAATACCCGGAAAGAGCTTCAACCGTCCTGACACTGTTTTGAAGAATTTCCCGCCATGAAAGGTTCATTTATTCCTCTCCTTTGAAACCTGATTCTTGCCGTCTTATCGGAACGGACGCAGCAAAGCGCTCTTCGCCCTGAAAAACGACGTTTCTGTATACACCACTCCGAACTCTCTGTCAAAACCGCTCTTCCTCATAAAGCAAACATCGTTTACACAAAAAAACATTGACAACGAACAGGAGGTTTATTAGAACGAATATCCGGGAATCTTTCAAATCGTTCAAACAAAAAATTTAAAAAAGGGAACCCGGCCCGATCCCGTCGATTGTATCAACTTCACTGAGCCGTGTTCCTGAAAGGGCGGGACCGCACCTTGAACCGAGAGAGGGGGCGCCCGCTCCGGCATAAACAAAGAACTGATGCCGAAAAAGGTGGTATCCGCTTTTAACATATCAGAACAACTGTAGGCAAAGGGAGGTTCCATGAAACGCCTGATCGTGACCGACAGCACTTCGGATCTATCCGATGACATGGTGGAAAAGCTGGGGATCAAAATCATACCGGTGAACATTATCCTGGACGGGAAGGATCACAAAGACAGGGAAGATATCCGGATCGAGGAGTTTTACCGCAATTTCGACCACTACGGTTCAATGAAAACCGGTCCGGTATCCTATGAACTTTTTTCGTTCCACTACCTGGAAGTGACTGCGGAATACGATGAAGTTCTTTTTATTCACTGCTCTAAACATTTGAGTAAAACCTATGAAAATGGCCTGAAAGCCCACAGATTTTTTCAGGACAAACACGACTGCCGGGTGGAGGTTCTCGATTCCAGACACTGCGGTATGGGGCTGGGCCTGATCGTTATTGAGGCGGCCAAAGCCATGGAGCAGGGAAAATCTTTCGCTGATATCATCCGCCTGGTCAACGACCTGTCCGACCGCATATCCACCTATATGACCGTACCCACCCTGAAATACCTGCGAGCCAATCAGAAGATCAGCGGCCTTAAGTCAGTTCTGGGAAACGTCATGGGCATCAAACCGGTACTTGGCTTCCATGACGGCCGTATCGTGGTCAAAAACAAACTCACCGGAAAAAATGAAAACCTGCTTTTGGAACTGATCGATCACATCAAGGAGGATATCGGCAACGCCCCCGTCACCATGGCAATCGCCCATGCAAGGGATACCCGGTACCTGTCCGATCTTGTGAACACATGTAAAAAGAAGTTTGACTGCCGCCGGATGTACACGGCGTATTTCGGGCCGTCCGTGGGCATCAGCACCGGTCCCGAAACCATGGGGGTTTCGTTTTTCAAGCACCCGTCATAGCCGGCCTGCCGGTTCCTGACAATCCATATGCTGCTGCGCGCCCAAAAAACAGGTGGGTATTGACATTTTTTTTCACATCTCCTATTACCGTCCTGGATACAAAAATGCCGAATTTTGTTCGGCATACTCAACAACCACATTCACAAGGAGACATGAATAATGCGTGTAACAGAACTGTACCGGAACAAACAACCGGTTTTATCCATGGAATTTTTCCCGCCCAGAAACGAGGAGGCCAGGGAAAAATTCAGCAACACCATCGACAAACTGACCGAAAGCGGGCCCGATTACATGACGGTTACCTTCGGTGCCGGTGGATCCAACCGCGAAGGATCCTTACAGACGGTGAAGGATGTCATGATCGACAAAAACCTGCCCACGGTCGCCTATATTGCCGGATACGGACTCGGCCCCGATGAAATCGTCGAAGTCCTTGATCGATACAGGGAGCTTGGAGTCGAAACAATTTTCGTGATCCGGGGAGACGAGCCGAAGCAGGAGGATTTCGTACCTCACCCGGACAGCTTCCCCCATGCATCCGACATGATCGCCTTTATCAAGGACCGGTATGATTTCACCATTGGATGCGCCGGCTACCCCGAGGGACACATTGAGGCGGAAAGTCTCGAGAAAGACATTGAGTACCTGAAACTCAAAGTGGATAACGGAGCAGAATACGTGGTCGCCCAGTTCTGCTACGACAATGCGTATTTTTTCAATTTCGTGGAAAAATGCCGGGCAGCCGGAATCGATGTGCCTATCATACCGGGGATCATGCCGGTGTACACCGCTAAAATGACAAGGATTCTCTCCAAAGTCTGCGGCGCCACCATCACTCCGGAACTTCAGAAACGGCTGGACGCGGTGGATCAGGAGGACAAAGAGGCGGTCCTGACCCTAGGCATCGACTTTGCCGTTGAACAATGCAAAGAGCTTCTGCAACAGGGTGTATCAGGTCTTCACTTTTACACCATGAACCGCAGCCGGTCCACCACTGAAATCATCAACCGGCTCAAGGATGACAAGCTGCTGTAGGTCGGTGAACCAGGCAGAATGCGCATTCCGGGCTTAGATCTTCCCCGGAATGCACATTTGGGCAGATTCTGAGCTTCAATTTTTTATCGTGCAACCGCCTGCTTTTCCACAAATCCGGCAATAACCTTTTCCAGGGTGTCAGCCATATTGGAGGCCAGGTTTACGAAAACCAGCTTCTCCGGATCAACACCCATGGCTTCCAGACGCCTGGAAATCTCGTTCACCCGCCATGCCGCATACGTATTTCCGTTTTCCGACCGGCAGTTGCCTTCGTGGCAGACCGCAACAATAACGCCGTCCGCACCTTCCGCAAGGGCCTTCCAGATAAAGGCCGCATCGATTTTCCCTGCACACGGAACGCGAACCGCTCGAACCCCCTCCGGAAAAACGGCCCCGGCTTTTTTCGCTGTCTCAAAAGCTTCAAACCCGGAATTTTCACAAAGAAATGCAACCACGGCAGGGGATTTTCCAGAGGTGGCTCCCGCCCGGACCGCTTCCGTCACTTCATTGTCTTCGAACTCACCGAGCTGGATGGCGTCCATGGGGCATTCGCTTGCGCATATCCCGCACCCGAAGCAGGCTACAGGAGAAATCACCGCCGCATCATTGTTCCAGGTAACCGCCCCGTGGGGACAGCACCGATAACAGGTCAGACAGAGCACGCACCGTTCACTGTCCACCGTGACCTTGTCCTCGGGAACGCTTTTGGCGCCCTCGTATAGCAGCTCGTTGATTCTCAGAGCCACGTTCACGGAACAGCCGGGTTCATGCGCCACAAAGATCCCTTCTCTGTTGGTGTTCACCGGGAACCGGTGCACATTGTTGCTCTGAATATACCCGTCAAGATCCCTGTCGATCTTGAGTCTCCGGGCAAGATCGACTGCCGCGTCCCCGGGTACCTCGATTTCTTCGAGCACCACGTAATCCGGGGCAAGCTCCATCTCCGTTTGGACCACAGGATCCGTGCACCGGATCGTCAGACTGCCGTCCCCGGATGCCACCCGGGGTGTCTCTTCTGGTTTAAAACAGACCACTCCCTGGTGCCGTCCTTTTGTGAACATTTTTTCAAGGCCGTCTCCTCCCACCTTGACATTTTTTGCAAACAGGTACGAACTGCAGTTTTCAATCTCCTGAACTGCGATGGCCGACCGGATCAGTCTTTCAAAATTTTCCGGACAGCTCTCTTTACCGTACCCGGTCAAAAATGCAACACTGACCATGCTGCCGTTTTTCATCTTATCGAGCCCCTTGTCTGACTCAAGATACTCCTCCAGCATGCTCTGGGTGATCACGTTGCCTCCGGGGGTCAGGCCATAGGGCTCCCCCACAACCAGGGATTCATATTCCGGGGCTGCCACAACCGCACCGAACGTTTTCCGTGTCCGGTTTCCGTCTTTGAGGAAAACGGCTTCAAACCGGCCTGCAGACCCCTCCAGCTTTTCCAGAACTTCCCCTTCAAGCACATGGATCCCTGCGGGAACAGCCCCTGCATCAGCATTTGACTCGACCATGGTCACGGCGTATCCCTGCCCCGCGATCTTTTCCGCTGCGGCCAGGTTCGCCCGGCCGGCCCCGATGACGAGTATTTCATTGTTCATGCCGACTTGCATCATGATATCACCCCCAGGTATTTCATTGTTTCATAGGCTGCCTGTTCGGAATCCGCAATGGAGCCTGCTATTGTGGAAGGACCTTTGGCGGTCCCGGCGAGGAAAACTCCGTCCCCGGATTGTTTCAGGAACCCGTGCTCATCCATCTCGATGTCGAACATGCCGGAAAGACTTGAGGTGTCCCCGCCCGGCATGATTCCCACTGAAAGAACCGCCATGTCAAAATCCATGACAACCGAATTACCGCCCGCTTCCGGCATGTACTGAATACGCAGCCCGTCATTCCCGGAAGGATAGATATCCACCGGTATGCACCGCAGAAACGTTACATCTTCCTGTATCTTTTCATGGAAAACCGGAAATTCTTTGCCCGTATTCTGCACATCAATATAGAAAATGGAAATGTCGGTATCCGGTTTGTTGTATTTGGCAAGTCCCGCCATCCGCATGGCGTAGGGGCAGCATACCACCGAGCACCAGAGGTTGCCCAGACGTTCGTCCCGGCTTCCCACACACTGGATGAAAGCCACCCGGTCCGGTTCGGCTCCGTCGGAAGGTCTCACAAGACGGCTGTGGTCCCTGAGAATGTTCTCAAGCTCCATCCCGGTGATCACGTTTCTGTGTTCATTGTATCCATAGGTGGACTTGATATCGGGATCAAAAGGCTCGTATCCCGTGGCCACGATCACCGCATTCACATCCACTGCAAGCTCGCTTCCCAGCTCCTGCACAGCCACCGTACCCGCAGGCATGCGCTCTGTTTTTTCCCCGGCCACATAGAACGGAGAATTGTGATGGGAATACCCCTTCAGAAATCCGGTTTCGCCGGGGTCCACGTCGCTTTTTCCAAGTGTAACAGAGATGGTATCCCCCTGGGTGACCGTTTTTACCTCGGTTCGAAGATGGATATGGATCATGGGCGATTGCACCACCTCGCCCAGCATTTTTTCAACGCTGCAGGCGCCGCACTGGCGGCACCGGTCGGTTGCCTTGCAGGTAAAGCCGATACTGTGGCCGCCCAGAAAACAGCTTTTTTCCACAAGCTCAACCGCAACATTCCGCGATGCAAGCTCCCGGGCCGCCGTCAGTCCTGCAATTCCCCCGCCGACCACCATAACAGTATGATTACTCAATTGGGACCTCCTTGTTTTATACTTCAGGTCTCGGCAGCATCCCTGCCTTTTCAGCGATCTCCGGGACCTTGTGCTCCCATTCGATGGCCATCAGATGGATGCCGGCCACCCCCTTCATTTCCCTGAACTCCTGGATCTGTTCACAGGCGATTTTGATGCCTTCATCCGCCACTTTTCCTTTACCGGCTCCCTGAAGGCGCTTGATGATGTCATCGGGAACATCCATTCCCGGGACCTTGTTTTTCATGTATTTCGCCATACCCACACTCTTCATGGGGGTGATTCCGGCGAGTATATACGTTTTTTCCGTCAGTCCCATATCGTTGGCGCGCCTCACCCATTCCCGCATTTTGTCCATGTTGTAAATACACTGGGTCTGGATGAACTCCGCGCCGGCTGCAATCTTTTTGGCAAGACGATGGACCCGCCATTCAAAGGGCTCGGCAAAAGGATTGGCAGCAGCACCCACGAACATGTCGGCAGGGGGCCCGTCGATTTCCGCACCACCGAGAAAAGTGCCCTGGTCTTTCATCTTTTTGACCATATGAACCAGCTGCATGGAGTCAATATCAAACACCCCTTTTGAATTGGGATGATCGCCGAACATCTGGTGATCGCCGGACAGACAAAGCATGTTGCGAATACCGTGGGCATAGGCTCCGAGAATATCCGCCTGCATTGCCAGTCGGTTTCGATCCCGGCAGACCATCTGGAAATTGGGCTCGACCCCTTCCTGCATGCAGATCAGGCTCGCCGCCCAGCTGGACATTCGGACCATCGCCGTCTGATTGTCCGTTATGTTCGCCATATCGACCATTCCCTTCAGGTGGGAAATTTTCTTTTTCAACTCTTCGACATTCGCCCCCCTCGGCGGACCGACCTCGCCTGAAAACCCAAAATGACCGGCCTCAAGTACTCTCTGAAGTTTGCTTTTTGATTCCATTTTCCCTCTCTCTTTCGTAATTAAAAATCCCTGACGACCCTATTTCCGGGCGGAGGACCGCTCTTCGTAACCCGGCTGCACCGTTGTTCTCGGCTTCTGGTTGGTCCAGTCTCTCGGAGGAGAAAATTCTATGATCTGGGCAAGGCGCCCCTGTTTTTCAAGACGCTCGTATATCCGGTACCATGCACAGGGCTGATCGTTGTGGATCTCGCAGCTGCCGTTGTTGGTCCCCCCGCACGGACCGTTGAACAGACCCTTTGCACAGGCTGTGACCGGACAGATGCCGCCCGTGCTCCCAAGAACACATGTACCGCAGGCCCGGCAGTTTTCTTCATACCACCCCACATCCCGGTTCACGCTGATGGAAACCGTATTCACTGCCGGAAAAACCGGCTTTTCCGGAAACCGTTCCGC
>CAYFVA010000092.1:1250-8657 GCA_964346265.1 uncultured Desulfobacterales bacterium | reverse complement strand
AAGATCCAGTGGCCGGGTTCAAGTGTGCCGAGAATGAGAAACCATTTGCTGTAAAACCCCCCGGACGGGGGAAGTCCGATAACGCCAAGCGAGCCCACAAAGAATGCGGCAAACGTCACTGGCATTTTTTTGCCCAGACCCTCCATCTGGCTGATGTATTTTTTACCGGTGGCTACCATGATGGCGCCGGCGCAGAAAAACAGCGTGATTTTGCCGAATGCGTGCATGACAATATGAATAACACCGCCCAGAAGCCCCTGCGGGCTTAAAAGCGCCACACCGAGAACGATATAGGATAGCTGGCTGATGGTGGAAAAAGCAAGCCGCCGTTTCAGCTCATCCTGGGACAGGGCGATACAGGAGCCCACAATAATGGTGATCGAGGCGAGAACTGCCACCATGTATCCAAGGTTCATCGAGGAAAGAAGGTCGATCCCGAAAATGCCGGTCATCACCCGGACAATGCTGAACACGCCCACTTTGACCACGGCCACCGCATGCAGAAGCGCGCTCACCGGGGTGGGCGCAACCATTGCAGCCGGAAGCCAGGAATGAAACGGCATGATCCCGGCCTTTGCAAATCCGAGAACAAACATCAAAAGCAGAACCGTCATGGCCGGCTTTGAAACCTGGCCGGCCTGAAAAATCCCCTGGGTTGTGAATTCAAGGGTTCCGGTGACACTGTAACAGTAAAGCATGGCCGGCAGCACCAGACCGATGGAGGTGCCGAGAATAAAAATCAGATATCGTCTGCCGGATATTTTCGACTGCCGGTCCTGGTGGTGAGCAACCAGGGGGTATGTGGCAAGAGAAAGAATTTCATAAAACAGATACAGCGTCAGCAGGTTGGCGGAAAATGCCGCTCCTATGGTGGCGGAAACGGCGAGTGCGAAAAATGAATAAAACCGGGTCTGTCCGTGTTCGTCAAGCCCTCTCATGTATCCGACAGAGTACATGGTGGTGACAATCCACAGAAAAGAGGCCACCAGGGCAAACAGCATTCCCAGCCCGTCCACCTTGAAAGCAAGCGAGACGCCGGGCGCGATTTCAAACATTTCAAGAACAATTTCCCGGCCGGTAAGTACAACCGGCAGCATGGAGACCACAAGGAAAAATTTGACGCCGCCCGCTGCAAAGCTCCATGCTTCTCTGACATTGGGCCTGCCGGAGGAGGAGACCAGGACAGGAATGACGAGCATGGAGACCAGAACGGCAAGAAGGGGTTTGATTGAGACAATTGGTTCCATTACCGAAATCCTCTATTTACCCTTGATGTGCCAACTGAACAAGTCAATACGTCTGTTTGCATTTTCGATCTACCCGAGAAAAGGATGGATGATTCGGTTCACAATCATACCGGAGTAAAGCCCGAGCCCGATCAGGGACAGACTTGTAATCCCCAGAGGGATCAGCATGGACGCCGGTGCCTCCTCCATTTTTGGACCTGCTGAATGGCTGTGAAGTTCATGGCCGCCTTTGCTGAAAAAACCGATTTCAAATATTCTGAAAAAGAGAACGGCACAAATCAGGCTGCTGATGATCAATGCCGCCACAAAATGCCAGGCCCCTGCCTCTATCCCGCCGATAACCAGATACCATTTGCTGAAAAACCCGCATGTGGGCGGAATGCCGATAATACTGAACCCGGCCAGGACAAAACCGGTCATGGTCCAGGGCATTTTTGTGAAAATGCCTTCCAGGCTGGAGAAATGAACGTCTTTGAGTTTGAACGCGATGTTGCCTGCTGCCAGAAACAAGGCAAAGGTCATGACGGCATCGTTCATGATATGGAGGATGGAGCCGGTCATTCCGGTTTTGTTTCCGAGCCATGCACCGCCCACCATATAGCCGATTTCGGCTATGATGATATAGGTGGCCATCTTTTTGATGTCTTTCTGGGCAAGGGCTATGACAGCCCCTGCAAGTATGGCGATGGTGGCAAGCCAGACCACCGCCTTTTCGATATCGAGTTTTTCAAAGATATAGTCGAGCCCGAATACGTTGAGCATCAGCCGGATCATGACATAAATCATGACTTTGGTCATCAGCGGCGCAATGACCCGGCTTGCCGGAAGAGGGGCATACGTATACGCGTTGGGCAGCCATATGTGGAGAGGGAAGAGGGCCATCTTGATCCATACCCCGATCATGCAGAGAATAAATGCGATCAGAATCGCGTTTGAATCCTGAACCGCAGGCAGAAGGGCGGACACGTCCATCATGTTCAGCGACCCGGTCATGATATAGAGGTACCCGACGCCGAGAAGATAGAAGCTGGCGCCGATGACGCCGATAAACAAATAATTGAGACTGGCCAGCGGGCTCCGGTCCGGATTGCCCATTGCGATCAGGGCGTAACTGGAAAGCGAGGTGATTTCCACAAGCACGTACAGGTTGAACAGATCTCCCGTGGCTGTGACACCGAGAAGGCCGGTGACGAACATGAGATATACCGTGTAGAATGTCCCTTCCCGATCGGCCAGGTCCGAAAGAACGAACCTGTGGCTGGCCGCGAGATTTACAAGGGCGATACATGCCACCACCAGAAGAACCAGTGCGTTCATAAGATCGATCCGAAGTTCGATCCCGAATGGGGGTGCCCAGCCGGCCATCCGGTACTGAATGGTGCCGGAGGCAATCACGTCCATCAAAACTTTGAACGCGGAAAAAGCTGACAGAAGCAAGCCTGCTGCGGCGACAGGAAGACAGAGTCTCTTTTCCACCCAGGAGAATCCGCTGCACAGAACGGCGGCAAGAAGAGGTGCGATAATCAGTAAGGCCGGGTACACTGTGTCTGTCATGATTTGTTTTCCGTCAAACGCATTCTGATTTCATCTTCTTCCAACGTCTGGTACCTCTGGTACACTTTAATCGCAAGCGCAAGTGCAACACCAAGGGTGGCCACGGAAACCACTATCGCCGTGAGCATCAGTACATGGGGCAGCGGATTGATGTAGTCGGCCGCATGGATGGTCTGGGCTGCATGCCCGTGTCCGCCGCCGTGTGGGTTTTTTATGATCGGAATCGTGGCGTCTGTTTTGTATCCTATGGAGACATAAAAAAGGACAATGGCGGTTTGAAATATATTCATGCCCACCAGTTTTTTCACCAGGTTGTTTTTGGCGATCATGGCGTACAGCCCGATCATCATCAGAATGATGTACAGCCAGTAGTTGTATTTGGCAACGATCAGGGGAATGATATCAGACATAAGTCTCCTTATAATCCTTCATCATGGTGTCCTTCAGATGCTAAATTCACGTATATGACGACCATGACCGCCATAACCGTGATACCGACCCCGATTTCCACCCCGATCATCCCGAGGGCTCTTACGTGTCCGGGATCCACCGGGAAAATCAATGCAAGCCTGCCGTAGTCGAGAAAGTTGCCCCCGGCGATCATGCACAGAACACCGATGCCGGAGTAAACCAGAATGCCCAGCGTGCACAGAAAACCCAGGGCTCTTTCCCTGATCCGCTTCATCGCTGTTTTCAGGTTGTACGAGATGGCCAGAAGAATCAGGCTGGATCCGAATATAACCCCGCCCTGGAATCCGCCTCCCGGACTGTAGTCACCGTGTGCGACCACATACAGGGCATACAGCTGGATAAACGGGATCAGAATGCGGCAGACCGTTTTCATGATCAGATCATACGGGACCCATTCTTTGTCCATGTACTCGAATTCCCGGCTTGCAGGCATACTGTCGGTATTTTTCTTGAAATGGATCACCACGCCGGTGGGGATATGCCGGAAAAAACTTCCCCTCTTCCGGGTGTAATCCCTCAAGAGGAGCAGACAGGCAAGACCTGCACAGAATACCACAACAAGCTCAAACATGGTGTCGTACCCTCTGTAATCGGCAAGTACCGCAGTCACCAGATTCGGAACATCGGTCTCTTCGAGTGCTTTTTCAATGTAATGCGGGGAAAGATGGGTGCCGGCGGGCGAGTTCGGATCACCCCAGTCGGGCAGATCCGCTGTTCCATACAACAGAAGTCCTCCGCACAATGAAACGATGAGAAAAGCGACGAGCTTCAATCTTTTGTCCTCCTGCCGGTTCTGAAGACGGCGGCCACAAAAAAGACCGTACTGACGCCGGCGCCCACGGAAGCTTCGGTGAAAGCCACGTCAACAGCGCCCATGACAGCCCACAAAAGGCACATCATGAAACTGTACGCGCCAAAAAGGATCGCCGTGCTCAAAAGGTCCCGTACGGTTATGGCACCAACGGCACAGAATATGATAAAGGTTAGAATGATCAAATCGATCAGCCAGTGCATTTATTCCATCCTTTGTTGATCTTTTGACCAGTGTCTCAGGCCGGCGCGGATACCGGCGTCGACAATGGTATGGGTTGCAGTGGGGCTGGAATGAAATACAAAAAAGATGATCAAAAGCATTTTGATGCTGATCAGCAGGGCGCCGGTTGAAAAATGGGAAATATTGTACAGCGAAAGTCCCAGAACCATGGACATGATCCCCAGGGTATCGAGTTTCCCTGCCGGATGAAGCCGGGTGTAGAAGTCAGGCATCCGTATGATGCCCACGGCTCCGCCAGTGAAGAAAAACAACCCGGCCAGGAGAAAAAAAACCACCAGTATATTCATATTCTCTCCGTCTTTTTTTCCGGTTTATTCAAAAGTTGATTCTTCATAAAGCCCCTTTCTTTTATGAAAATACCGCGAGGCGGCCAGAACCGCGACAAAGTTGAGAAATGCGTAGGCAAGGGCAATGTCGATGAACATATCCACCCGTTCGTAAAGGAACCCGATGAGCAACAGCAGGACCACGGTTTTGCTGCCGATGGCGTTTACCCCGATGAGCCGGTCCAGAACTTTCGGTCCGAAGATGGCCCTGTAAAGGGAGAATGTCATTAAAAAGCAAAGATACAGGCCGGCGCCGAGAAAAAAACCAGTCATATCTCTTCTCCAAACAGGTCTGCGACCTTTCCAAGCATTTTTCCGGGCAGGTTTTCCGCCGAAGCCCTGTCAATGGTATGGACCCTGAAGACACCGTCACTGTCCGCGGTCACTGTTATGGCGCCTGGGGTCAGGGTAATGGAATTGGCAAAGGTGGCGATGGCAATGTCCTTTTTCAAAGAGGTTTCAAAAACGATGATCTGCGGGTCGATGAGCTCTTTCATCCGCGGATGGAAAACAAGGTACATCATGTGAAAATTGGCTTTTATGATTTCTTTGATCAGAAGTGCGGTATAGACAAAAAATTTGAAAAAAATGGATATGTATCTTAGTTCAAAGTCCGGGAAAATCAGGTCATGAAAGAACCAGGCGACCAGAAAGCTTGACACGGCTCCGAAAAAAAGCATCAACGGTACAAATTTTCCGGAAAGTACAATCCATAAAGTGAACATCACAAGAAAGGTGAGAGTGAAAGAAAGAATCGGTCTGAGTATACCGGCTTTCGGCTTTACCTGCTGTTCATTTGTTGTGTGTGAACCGGCCATGCAACTCCCTGATATTATTTTTCCACTCCGTACAGTTTGCGGAATTTTCTGAACACCTTTTTCACTGCTCCATCCCTGTCCGCACCGGAATTCTTACTGTCTGCGGCACCCGGTGCAAGCTTTTCCTGCTCTTTGCGGTGTTCAAGGGCGGCCTGTAAGGATTCCACAAGAGTGTCCATATCCACCGGCTTGGTCAAAAAGCTGAAGGCATTGTATTTGCCGCTTTCAAGGGCGTTTTCCACACTGCCGTAGCCGGTCAGAACTATACAGGGCAACAGGGGCTGGAGCTCTTTGAGCCGTTTTAGTACTTCGGTTCCGTCGATACCGGGCATTTTCAGATCCACGACCGCCACATCGAAATCCTCATTTGCCGCAGCTTCCACCCCTTCTTCTCCGGAGAATGTGGTTTTGACTGTAAATCCGTCAAGGGCAAGCCTTTTGGAAATATACTTGAGAAAGGTCTGTTCGTCGTCAATAAACAGAAGCTTCATAGCATGCCTTTACAATAATAATGGTCAAAAAAACGAAATTGAATCCCGAATTGTCTAACAGAACTGGACGGCAAAGTCAACAAAAACAGGATGGATTTCGGGTCAGAGGAATTTTAAAGCCGCTACTGCCTTTCCGGGGAGGAGTCTTGGCCATTTTTTAACATATATCGGTAACTGCAGTTTGACTCGTCTTATGAGTTTTTTGGGTGTCTTCCCGTCTTTTTTTACGGATGTTGGGTGTCACCCGTCCGGCTTTTTCCGGCTTGCGATTTTTGATTCGGCCCGTTCCAGTGCGACGGAAAGACTTTCACTTTTCACCGGTTTGTTGATAAAGTCGGAAGCTCCGTATTCGAGTGCCGTTGTGGTGGACTCCGCATCTCCGTGGCCGGTAATGATGATCACTTCAGTTTCCGGGTCGATCTCCCTGATCTTCTTTAACACCTCAAGCCCGTCCATACCGGGCATTTTGATGTCTGTGATCACGATCTCCGGCCCCTTTTCCCGGAAGATTTTGAGCCCCTGCTCTCCGTTATAGGCCATGAATACTTCATACCCGTCGCTTTTAAGGGACATGGCCAGAAGTCTCACATTGGCTTCCTCGTCATCAATCAGTAAAATTCTGTTTTCCGACATTGTACTACACTTTCAGGAGGTTACCGGAAACTGTATGGTGAAAACCGATCCCGTGTCCGGTTCGGTTTCCACTTCGATGGTTCCGCCGTAGTCTTTGACGATTCCGTAGCTGATACTGATCCCCAGCCCGGTTCCTTTCCCGGGTGCCTTGGTGGTGAAGAACGGTTCAAAAAGTTTTTCCCGTACATCTTCGGTCATTCCAATCCCGGTATCAGAAACGGTTACACAGACATACCCCTCTTTTGCGAAAGAGGATATGTTCAGCTTTTTTTCCACAGGATGGGATTTTGCCCGGGCCTCTTTTTCATCCATGGCGTCAATGGCGTTGGTGACCAGGTTCATGAATACCTGTTCGAGGCGGTTGTGTTCGGCCCATATACTTGGAATTTCCGGGGTAAGATCCAGCTCGACTTCAATGTTGTGAACGGTCAGCTGGTGGCCGAGCACCTTGAATACATCGTTTACAGGGTCGTTGATGACAATTCTTTTGAGATTCCGCTCCGACTGGCGGGCAAAATCACGGACATGTCGGATCACGCCGGAGGCCCGTTCCACATTGTCGATAATGTCTTTTGCCATGGACTCCATGTCTTCGGGGGGGATGGTCTGCCCTTTTCCGGTCATTTTCAGAAACAGGTCGGCACAGATTTGTATCACATTGAGGGGCTGATTGATTTCATGGGCCATGCCTGCGGCCATGGTGCCCAGGGTAGCCATTTTCCCGGCCTGTATGAGCTGGGTCTCTTTTTCGATGCTTTCGGTTATATCCGTGGCAGATGCGATCAGGACGTCTCTCCGGCTGTATTCGGCATA
>CAYFVA010000092.1:0-1150 GCA_964346265.1 uncultured Desulfobacterales bacterium | reverse complement strand
TCTTTTTCCACCTTTTTGGTTTCCGTCTTGTCCCACAACGTTTCGATGGCGCCGATCACCTTCCCATCCGGCGATTTGATCGGTGCGCCGGTAAAGTAGATCCATTTTCCGCTCTCCCCGAGATGGGGAAAAAACTCTTCAGCCTCATAGGCCTGTTCAATCACATCCGATTTTCGCCAAAGGTTTCCGTAGTATTTGGTGACCTGGTCCTCGTCCATGCCGCCAAGGACGACATCCGCCATGGTGGGGCGCTTTTCGGACCGGAAAGGGGTCCACTGTCGGTCGGTTCCCACAACAGTATAGGCCGGACAGCCGGTGAGTGTTTCACAGGCCCGGTTCCAGTGGGTGACGATATGGTCCTCGTTGATGACAAAGATGGGAATCATGCTCCCCTGGATAATCTGGGAAAGCTCCTTTTCACTTTCTGCAAGACCCTTTTCCTCATCATGGAGGTGTTCGGTCCGGTCTTCTATGATCCGGGTGATACGGTCGGCGAACCGGTCAAAAACCGGATCGATATTATCGCAGCCGGCTGCGTTCAAGGCCAGTTTCTGTTTGGCGGACATTTTTTCCGATTCGATTTCAAGATAATCCAGAAGAGCAATGGAATCGTAATGGTCCAGAACTCTCACGTGTTCAGGGATGGATGGATCTTGAGAAGATCTGAAGTTTCCGTTTTTGGAAAAATGAACCACAAGGTCAAGATTTTCCATCAGATATACCGATGTAATATCGGTGGTGGTATGCACCCCCTTTTTTTCGGCATACTTGAGGCAGTCCGCTCCCTCTCTGCGACCGGCCACAGCCAGTACCCGCACATTTTTGAAGGCGAAGGTTTCAGATAATAATAGTTCAAGGAATTTTCTACAGTGCGAATCCGCCCCGATGACGGCGATATTGAGCCCTTCCAGTGGGATGTTCATTTCGAACCTCTATGGTTATTTTACGCATTTCTACTATAGTAGAAAAAAACGGTGGTGACAACCAAAACCGGAAAATGGGTTCCTGCGGATTCGCCCGGGTAAACCGGAAACGGCAGGAAAAATTGGGAGGCTGTCGGGCTTGTGTGCTTTTGGTCGGAGCGATTGGATTTGAACCAACGACCCCTAGCCCCCCATGCTAGTGCGCTACCAGACTGCGCCACGCTCCG
>CAYFVA010000091.1:0-8692 GCA_964346265.1 uncultured Desulfobacterales bacterium | reverse complement strand
AGTTCCGGTGAACAGGGGAATACGCATGATCAGAAAAGAACAGCCTCTTTTATCCCGAGTTCCTCCCCGGCGAATCGGGCCATGGACTGGTTGAGCCAGTGGGGCTGATGGGCGTCGGAGCCGTAGACGAATTTTTTGGTCCGGACATGGGGAGAGTAGAAAGTGCGCCAGTCTCGTCGCCAGACATACCGGTTATTGATTTCCACATAAACGTCTTCGGGAAGTTTGTGGATTTTTGTTCCCATCATCATGGGATGGGCCGCAATTACCGGGGCATTTCCGGCTAACAGTTTCTCCAGTCCCTTGTAGTGTTTCGCCTCGTCCGCACAGTGATAGATGTAATAATCCGTCGGCATCTCCAGAGCCCGGTCCACCCAGTCAGCGCCGTTCACTTCGCAGCCGACTTTAAGGCCGAAGGTTCTGATTTTTTCGCTGTACTCTGCAAATGATGCGTCATCCAGGTAATCCAGATGATCACTGATGCCGATGATTTCGGCATGGCCCACCCGGGAGATCAGCTCGATGGTCTGTTCAGGAACCACGGAAGAATCTCCTGTGGAGTATACGGTATGGATATGCAAGTCCTGTTTTATCATGATGCGGATCTATGCTGCAGGTTCTTATGTAAGGTGCAGGACCAGGGTCAATATCAGAAGAAAATACAGCCATCCCCGGGCCACCGGTATGGCATCCGACACCGGTATCAGTTCTTGTGCCGTCATGGACCGCTCCTGTCTCAGAGGGTAAAAAAATGTGCTGCCGGCCGGGCCTGAAGCAGAACACAGGCGGCCGGGATCAATGCATTGCATAATACCTATTGAAAGGCGCCCTGCTTGTCAAGAAAAAATTTGCACGGCCCCAGGCCAGACACATGTAAAAAACAAGCAGTCTGAATCGTTTCGATAAAATGCCGCCTGCATCGTCTCCCGCGCCTGTCCGGAAACGTTCATCATTCGTCGCATCAGGCCGTACACCGCCGTTATGATGAAATAAATCCGGAATTTTGTTGAATAAAGGGTATTTATATTTTATTCTGAATGATGTATCATCCGGAAAATTATGACATGTACTGCTTCATTTTGGCTGTGCAACCAATGATGGAACAAGGAGGTTTGAATGGAAGATCGTTTGGGCGAAATACTGGCGCCTTACAAAGGAAAACCGGACGCACTCATCCCGATACTGCAGAAAGTTCAGGCGGAAATAGGCTACCTGCCGGAAGACGCCATGCTCGAAATCGCAAGAACAACCGGCTTGTCGGAAAGCCGGGTGTATGCTGTGGCCACATTTTATGCACAATTCTATTTTTCCAGACGCGGCAGACACCAGACAAAGGTCTGCGCCGGTACGGCCTGCCATGTGAAAGGCGGTGCACGCATTCTGGAGGCATTTGAACGCGAGCTGGGCATAAGCTGCGGAAGTACTTCCGAAGATTATGAACACAGCCTGGAAACGGTTGCCTGTGTAGGGTCATGTGCTCTGGCCCCTGTCGTGGTTGTGGACGAAGAGGTCTATGCCGAGGTTGATTCCAAAAAAATATCCCGGATTATGGAATATTTTGAAGCGGATAAGGCGGAGAAGAAAGAGAAAGAGGAGGGTTGATTTGAAGGAAATACGCACACCATCACAGATGGTAGAAATAAAAAACCATTGTCAGGATGCCCTGGCGCGTCAAAAAATTCGATTTCTTGTCTGCGCAGGCACCGGATGTATCGCCGGTGGTTCATTGACGGTATTCAGCGAACTTAAACGTCTTATCCGGGAAAAGGGAATCCCGGTGGATGTGGAACTTCTCTTCGAGGGCAAAGAAAGTGATGCAGGAGCTGGAATTGCAGGGTGTCACGGCTTTTGTCAGATGGGTCCGCTGGTTCGGGTTGACCCCAAAGGAACGTTTTATACCAAAGTCAAACCGGAAGATGCCCCGGAAATCATTTCGGCAACCCTGGACGAAGATACGGTGGTGGAAAGGCTCCTGTACGAAAACCCGGATGGAACCAGATCCGTCACTGAACATGAGGTGCCCTTCTACAAGCGGCAGCAGCGGATTGTGCTTGGCCAATGCGGCATCATCAACCCGGAAGATATCCGTGAATATTTTGCGGTGGAGGGATATCAGGCCCTGGCCCATATTGTTCAGAATCTCACTCCGGAACAGGTAATTGACGAGGTGACCGGTTCCGGACTTCGAGGTCGGGGAGGGGCCGGATTCCCGGCCGGTAAGAAATGGCTCTCCTGCCTCAAGGCCTCCGGAACCCCCAAATACATTGTGTGCAATGGTGATGAAGGAGACCCCGGTGCCTTCATGGACCGTTCGGTACTGGAGGGAAATCCCCTGGCAGTGATTGAGGGGATGACCATTGCCGCGTACAGTGTGGGGGCCGAATACGGGTATATCTATGTCAGAGCCGAATACCCCCTGGCAGTGAAGCGGCTTCATAAAGCCATTGAACAGGCAAAAGAGTATCAGCTTCTCGGTAAAAATATCATGGGCACGGGATTTGATTTTGAACTGAACGTCTTTCAGGGGGCAGGCGCATTTGTGTGCGGGGAATCCACAGCCCTTACCCTGTCCATTGAAGGAAAACGGGGAATGCCCCGGGTGGCGCCCCGGCCCAGAACCACGGAAATCGGCCTTTGGGACAAACCCACGATACTCAACAACGTCAAATCATTCGCCTTTGTACCGGAAATCATCCGAAAAGGGGCGGACTGGTTCAAGTCGATCGGGACGGAAAACAGCCCGGGAACAGCCGTTTTTGCCTTGACCGGAAATATCTGCAACAGCGGCCTGATTGAAGTGCCCATGGGAACAACATTCCGTGAAATCATATATGATATCGGCGGTGGCGTACCAAACAACGGAAAGTTTAAAGCAGTCCAGACCGGAGGCCCTTCCGGCGGATGCCTGCCTGAATCATTGCTGGACACCCCCATTGATTTTGATTCTCTTGACGAAGCAGGCGCCATCATGGGCTCCGGCGGCATGGTGATCATGGATGAAGGAACCTGTATGGTGGATGTGGCCAAATACTTTCTCGACTTTACCGAAATCGAATCCTGCGGCCAGTGTGTCCCCTGCAGACTGGGCACCAAGCAGCTTCTGGAAATTTTAAAGGATATCTGCAACGGCAAGGGAAAAAAAGAGGACCTGGACCTTTTGTACGAACTGAGCCATTCCGTGCATGGCGGATCCGTCTGCGGGCTGGGCCAGACCGCCGCCAACCCGGTCCTGACCACCCTGCGGTATTTCAGGGAGGAATACGAAGCCCATATTTTTGAAAAACGCTGCCCGGCAAAAGTCTGCAAGTCACTGATTTCCTATGTTATACGCGAAGACAAGTGCAAGGGATGCACCATTTGCGCTAAATCCTGCCCGGTCGGTGCCATTTCCGGTGAAAAGAAACAACTCCATGTCATTGACCAGTCCCTTTGTATCCAGTGCGGGATCTGCATGGAAAAATGCCCCACCAAGTTCAGCGCTGTAGACTGTGTTTCACCCAAGATTAAGACGGAGGTATCCCAAAATGAATAACGTCACCATTACCATCGACGGACTTGCCATCACCGCGGAAGAAGGGATGACCGTCCTGGAAGCGGCCCTTGCCAACGGCCTGTACATACCCAGCCTGTGCAACCATCCGGACCTGGAACCGGCCGGTCTGTGCCGGGTCTGTGTGGTGAAGGTGGATGACTGGAAAGTCGCCATTTCCTGCAAGCTGCCGGTCAGAGACGGCATGGTCATCAGTACCGAGGACCCGGAAGTTCAGCAGGTCCGGAAAAATTCCGTGGAACTTTTGGTCGCCAATCACCCCATGACCTGCCTGACCTGTGAAAAAGACAATCACTGCGAGCTGCAGCGGGTGGCCAACTATGTGGGAATCACCCAGGAAGATATGAAACGCTACCGCAGGTCCGTACGCAACATCCCCAAAGACACGTCCAACCCGTTTTTCAATATCGACCACAGCAAATGCATCATGTGTGGTATCTGTATCCGGACCTGTGATGAACTGCAGAACATCAATGCCATTGATTACACCCAGCGGGGAGTGTCCAGCATCGTGGCCACCCTGGGGAATAAGCCCATTGCTGAATCCAGATGCGAGTCCTGCGGAGAATGCGTTGTCCGGTGTCCGGTCGGGGCACTGGAACCGAAAAACACCCAGGTGCCCATGCGGGAGGTTAAAAGCATCTGCACCTACTGCGGCGTGGGATGCGGCATTCTGCTCGGGGTCCGGGGCGACCGGATCGTATCCGTGGCAGGCGACCGGGACAATCCGGTAAACAAAGGCAGTCTTTGTGTCAAGGGCAGATACGGTTATGATTTCATCAACCACCCGGACCGGTTGAAAACCCCCTGGATCAAAAAACAGGGAGAAATGGTTCAAGCGACCTGGGACGAGGCTCTGGACCTTATTGCGGACAATTTTTCCCGGAACAAGGGAGAGCGTTTTGCCTCCCTGGCTTCGGCCCGTATGACAAATGAAGACAATTACCTGCTCCAGAAATTCACCCGCGCGGTGATGGAGACCAATACCGTTGATCACTGCGCCCGACTGTGACATTCCCCCACTGTGGCCGGTCTGGCCACCACACTGGGAAGCGGGGCGATGACCAACTCCGTCAATGAAATCAGCAAAGCCGAGACAATCTTTGCCATAGGCACCAATACCACACAGGCCCATCCGGTCCTTGCCCTCCAGGTGAAAAAAGCCGCCCGGAACGGAGCAAACCTGATTGTGGCCAATCCCAAGGAGATTGACCTGTGCCGCCACGCCACCCTGTTTCTCCAGCACAAACCCGGAACCGACGTGGCCCTGATCATGGGCATGATCCGTGTCATGGTCGACCAGGAACTCTGTGATATGACATTCATCAAAGAGCGGTGTGAAAATTATGATGAATTTGCAGCCTCACTTTCAGAGTTTGACACGGCGAGTGTCGAGCAGATCACCTCGGTTCCCGCAGAGCTCATTGAACAGGCGGCCCGGCTGTATGCCGAGAACGGCCCTGCCAGCATTCTGTACTGCATGGGGATCACCCAGCACAGTCACGGCACGGACAATGTCTTTGCCCTCAGCAACCTGGCCCTGGTAACCGGCAATATCGGCAAACCCGCAACCGGAGTCAATCCCCTGCGGGGACAGAACAATGTCCAGGGATCCTGTGACATGGGAGCACTTCCCAATGTTTATTCCGGGTACCAGAAAGTGGATGACCCCGAAGCCCGCTCAAAATTCGAAACCGCCTGGCAGACATCTCTGCCCGCCGCTCCGGGATTGACCCATGGGGAAATTTTTGACAAAATCCATGACGGTACCATCCAGGCGCTTCACCTGGTGGGAGAAAATCCGGTCTTAAGCGATGCCAACGCCACCCATGCCGTGGCCGCACTTGAGAAACTCCCGTTCCTGGTGGTTCAGGATATATTCATGACCGAAACGGCACAAATGGCGGATGTGGTACTGCCCGCAGCCACATTTGCTGAAAAGGACGGCACATTCACCAATACCGAACGAAGGGTTCAGCGTATACGAAAAGCACTGGCCCCTGCCGGCGAATCCCGTCCGGACTGGCGGATTCTCTGTGACATTGCCCGGAAAATGGATGCACCCGGGTTCGACTACACAGAGCCTGAATCCATCATGACGGAAATCGCGTCCCTCACCCCCAGTTATGCCGGTATCACCTATGAGCGGCTGGAGCAGGAAGGAGTCCAGTGGCCGTGCCCGGCAGAGGGCCATCCAGGCACTCCGATCCTCCACACAAATGCATTTTCAACCGCCAACGGCAGGGCGAAACTGATGCCTCTGTCATACCGGGAATCCATTGAGCTTCCGGATGACAGCTTTCCGTTGCTTCTGACCACGGACCGGAGCCTGTTCCACTACCATACCGGCAGTATGACCCGCCGGGTAAAGGGACTGGATCACCTGAGGAAAGAAGAAACCCTGTTTATCAATCCCAGGGATGCGGACACACTCAACATTGCAGACGACGACATGGTTCAGGTTACATCCCGCAGGGGCGAGGTAAATGTAAAGGCCCGTATCAGCCGGGTCTGCCCGCCGGGCATCGTATCCATGACCTTTCACTTTGCAGAGGTGCACACCAATTTACTGACCAGCGAAGCCTTGGATCCTGTGGCCAAGATTCCTGAAACCAAGGTATGTGCCGTCCGTGTGGAAAAGTCATAACCCCGGGGATGACATTTGATCCTCCCGGGCGGGTGCCTGGTATCATGTACCATGCACCCGCCCGGGGCAACCGTATCGACAACATGCCGCAACCGCGGTCCCTGCCCGTACAACCGGTGCGGGCAGGACTCACGGGAAAAACCGTCTTGGAAAAACTCACGTACCGTAACTTCCTTTGTCTGGCCGAAGCCAGGCTCCTGCTTACCGGCATCTTCTTATCCATTCTCCTGCTGTCTGGTAGCGTGTATTTCTTGATAACCGATCCATTAACCGCAAAGACACTGGTGCTGGTCCTTCTGGCCAATTTTCTCGGCGGGCGGGCCGCCGGTATCGGGCTGTGCTTCATGCACGGTTTCAACCCCGTCTGGACCGCCCTGTACACCTTTTACCTGGAATTTCTGATCATCTGCCTGTCCTATTCCATTTTTGTATTGAGCATCAACAATTATATCCAGGCCGGCTGGATCAAAGACCTCACCTGTCGATTCGCCCGGAAAGCCCGGAAGCACAAGACCCGGATTGAAAACCACGGCTGGACAGGCCTTTTTCTATTCGTGATGATCCCTCTTCCGATCACCGGGCCGGTATGTGGTGTGATCATCGGTGCACTGCTCCGGATCAAACTATGGCAGAATTTTACAGCGGTCAGCCTTGGGACGTTGACGGCCATCCTCCTCTGGGTCATTGGCTTTGATTTTCTACAACAGCATTCTCAGGCCATCCAATGGGTGTTTGCCGGTGTTGTCACCGTTGTCATGGTATCCCATTTTACCACATTGAAACACTGGCTGCTCAAATAAACCAAAACTTCGGCAGTGTGGTTAGAGTTTCCGTGCATACAGATCGAATACGGAACCTTGAGTATCCGAGGCTGATCAATTGCTTGCAACAACCAACCCTATCAATATGGAGGCAGTGTTATGACCTTTCATGAAAGTACCCCGGTCAAGGATTCGATCCCGCGGATTGTGGAAAACCAGCGCCGACTTTTCAACTCGGAACAGACGCTGAGCTATGAATTCAGACATGCACAGCTTATCCGCTTGAGATCCGCACTGAAAAAACATGAAGCCGTTCTATCCAGTGCACTCAAATCGGATCTCGGCAAATGCGGGTTTGAAGCCTTTGCCACGGAAATCGGTTTCACCCTCCATGAAATCAGTTTCTTTCTCAAACACCTCAAACGCTGGATGAAACCCGGACGCGTGAGAACCCCGGTTTTATGTCAACCCGGCAAAAGCCGCATTTTATACACCCCACTGGGCGTGAACCTGATCATCTCGCCTTTCAACTACCCGGCCGGACTGACGTTTTCTCCTTTAATTCCGGCCATTGCCGCAGGCAACACGGCCGTGATCAAGACATCAGAACTCACCCCTGCCACAAGCCTTGCCATCGGAGAGTTGATCCG
The DNA here is from genome assembly GCA_964346265.1 of uncultured Desulfobacterales bacterium. Classification (GTDB taxonomy): domain Bacteria; phylum Desulfobacterota; class Desulfobacteria; order Desulfobacterales; family Desulfobacteraceae; genus JAIPEK01. The sequence continues at coordinate 1,084 of CAYFVA010000091.1, read as the reverse complement.
GGACACCTTTGAGCCGGAATACATCGCCCATGTGCCCGGGGAGATTCCGGAGACCACGGCATTACTGGAACAGAAATTCGATCATATCTTTTTCACGGGCAGCCCCCGGGTAGGCTCCATCGTCATGAAGGCCGCAGCCGAACATGTAACCCCGGTAACCCTGGAACTGGGCGGAAAAAGCCCCTGCATCGTCCACCATGATGCAAAAATGGATATCACGGTCAACCGGATCGTATACGGAAAATTCCTCAATGCCGGCCAGACCTGTGTGGCACCGGACTATATCCTGGTACACCGGCAGGTCAAAGATGTGTTTCTGGATCGGATCAAACAGCGGATTGAAAAAATTTACGGCACCCGCCCCGGACAAAGCAAAGACTTCGGCCGCATCGTAAATTCACGCCACTTTGATAGACTTTCCGCCATGATCATGCCGGAAAAGGTTGTCGCGGGAGGGGAGACCGATGAATCCGACCGTTTCATCGCCCCCACCGTGATGACGGATGTGGAACTGTCTGATTCCGTGATGCAGGAAGAGATTTTCGGCCCGATCCTCCCGGTCATGACCTTTGAGCACACAAAAGACATTTTTGATGTGGTCTCCCGGTTCGATTCCCATCCCCTGGCCTGCTACGTGTTCACACAGAACAATGCCTTTGCCGAATATATTTTTTCCACCCTTCCCTTTGGCGGGGGGTGTATCAACCACTGCATTCAGCACCTTGTAAATCCGTATCTCCCGTTCGGGGGTCTGGGCAACAGCGGTATCGGCGCATATCACGGGTTTTCCGGTTTCGAACGGTTCTCCCATAAGAAAAGCCTGTTCAAAAGCGCCTCCTGGATTGATCCGCCCCTGATCTATCCCCCGTACGAAAAAAAGCTTCCCTGGATCCGGAAACTGCTGAAATAACGGACGAATTCGTCAATTCGGAACATTCGTGCCGTCAGCCAAGCCGGTTTTGCCGTGCTTGACAGGTCGCCATGCTCACTGGTAATGAATGAAAAATAATTTTATTCCGGCTGTCGGAGAAGCTGTAGTAAACAAACCGAAAAGGAGATTTGAAATGAGTTCCCAGAGTTATGA
>CAYFVA010000090.1:0-8840 GCA_964346265.1 uncultured Desulfobacterales bacterium | reverse complement strand
TATCATCGGATTCGAGATTGATATGCAGGGATTGATCCGTGTACCCTTTGTCGATTTCCGCTCTTTCGTAGGAGGTGGACGTAATCTCCTTGAGACTTACCTGAGCCATGATTCACTCCTTCTTGATTTAATATGCCAGATGAAACCCTGTTCATTTATCATGAATGATCATTCATACCACATCAGAAACACGGATTTCAACAATTTATTATAATGGTTAAACCATTTGGCATGCCAATATCGACGCCATCCCCTTCCGGCAGAAAAGCAGGGCTGTTTTACCGGGGGGAAAGCTTTTCACTGATGATTCTGAGGCCTTCCAGGGTCAATCGTTCCTCCACGTGTTCGATGGTTCCGGAAACCTTCGAGATCAAAGGAGAAAGCCCGCCTGTGGCCACCACCTGCAAACGTCCGTCCATCTCGGCTCTCATTCTTTCCACCATACCGTCCACAAGGGAGGCATATCCGTAGATAATCCCGGACTTGATACTGTCGTTGGTATCCTTGCCGATCACCCTGTCCGGAGGCTGGAAAATATCCACCCGGGGCAGCTTCGAGGCGGTCCGGAAAAGGGCTTCCGAGGAGATGGAGATCCCCGGTGTGATTGCCCCGCCTAAGTACTCGCCGTTTTTCGAGATCACGTCAAAGGTGGTGGCGGTACCGAAATCGACGATGATCAATCCGGTCCGATACTTGGCATAGGCGGCTACCGCGTTGACGATCCGGTCCGAGCCCACCTCCGGGGGATTGTGGTAAAGGATGGGCATAAGACGCCGGACCGCTTGCGGCGTGACCCACAACGGCTCGATATCCAGGTACTTTCTGCAGAAGGTGTCCAGAATGGCCACGGCCGGTGGGACCACGGAGGAAATAACCGCTTTCTCGATTTTTTCAGGGTCGATCCCGGCATCCCGGAACAATGCCTTGGCGGTAATGTTGAATTCATCCGGGGTGGTATCCCGTATGGACTTGATCCGCCAGTCCTCTTGCACCTCATTGTTTTCAAACACTCCGATTACCGTGTTCGTGTTGCCGACATCAATCACCAGCAGCATTTTCTTTTCCTTTTTCAATTTTTACCGTAAAAATTTCAGGATCCGCATGCGTCAAAACAAGCTCCGGCGGAAGTTCAATAACGGCCATTCGATTGTAAACCCCGGGCTCGAGATCCCGGATATTGATGAATATGTCAAACCGATCTTTCAGTCCGGTTTTCTGCATCAGATCATACGGCCCCTTCACGGTTATCGATATCCGGGGAGGTACGATACGCCACCGATAAACGGAATTTTTCCCGTCGACCTTCAGATCGTCGAACGATCCGGATACTTTTTTCTTTTTCACAGGCACCGTGGCCGTAACAATCTGATGGGAAGGCGTGATAAACGATTCCTCAAGATCGAGGGGAATTTTTTTTCTGAATGTATTTTCCGTTTCGTTCAATTCAACGGGTTTGGTTGCAATCGATTCAAGGGATCCAACAGTGGGCGCGGCCCCTTCCACCCGCACCCTGTCCGGCTCTGTCAGGGCCGGAAGAACAATGTGTCCGGAAGCCGGCTTTCCCCTGTACGGAACGGTGACCGGTAAAATTTTTACGGCCCTGCGTGCCAGACTCACACGGATATGCAAGGGTGAAATATCCATGATCCGTGCCCCGCCGGGCAGTCCGATCCTTTTTTCGATCACCGGTATCGTATAGACACCCGGTTCAATACCGCTTCTGAACCCGGCCGGATCCGAAGCAAGTTCGGTGAACAGATCCACGTAATACGCGAGATTCATGGTTTCAACCCGGTCTATCAGTGCAGGGTTTGCCGTGATACGAATCTGAATATTTTCAGCGACGGGATTGGTGACGATGAGATTCGAGGGAACGGATGTAAAATGAACCGGAATCAGAAGACTGGTTTCCACCGGCTCCTTTTTACAGCCCTGATGCAGGAACAGCAGAAAAAAAACAAAAAGAAAAAGGAGCTTGTCCCTTGTATCGAATCTATTCACTTTCTATGGCATCTAGGATTGTCAGAAAAGACTTTGCCCGCTTCACATCGTGCACCCGTACGATATGGCAACCCCGGGCTACTGCGGCCCCGAGCGCTGCAAGGGTCCCGTTTTCACATTCATCAGAATCCGGGGTCACGTTTTCCCCCGCTTCCTGCGCCAGTATTTTCTGCACGAATGCTTTCCGTGAAGGTCCGATCAGAACCGGGAACCCCAGCGAGGTGATGGTATCCATATGATTGATCACGGCAAGATTGTGAGGGACCGTTTTTCCGAATCCGATTCCCGGGTCAAGTATGATCCTCTCTTTTTTTATGCCCGCTTTTACGGCAAAATCAGCCCTTTTTTGAAGATATTGGACAATCTCTCCGAGCAGATCCCCGTATTCCGGATTGATCTGCATGGTTTCCGGTGTCCCTTGCATGTGCATGAGAATCACCGGCACATCGGTCTCCTTCACCACGGACACCATTTCCGGATCCCGTTTCAGTGCGCTGATGTCGTTGATCATTCCTGCGCCGGCTCTGACGGCCTCCCCGGCCACGGAGGCCTTGACCGTATCAATGGAAATCGGAACATCCACCTCTTTGGCAAGGGCTTCTATCACCGGTATGACCCGTTCCATCTCCTCTGCTTCTGTCACCGGCTCTGCAAAAGGCCTGGAGGATTCTCCGCCGATATCCAGGATGTCAGCCCCCTCGGCTGCAAGCTCCTTTCCCCTTTGCACCGCTTTTTCAAAACCGAAAAACCGTCCCCCGTCCGAAAAAGAGTCCGGAGTGGTGTTTACGATGCCCATGACCAGCGTCTTTCTTTCAGGAAACATCCGGCCGCCCGGCCAATCAAGAACAAGCTCGTTCATCACTGGTCCTTGCCGCCTGATTCCGGATTCTCCGGATCATTTTCATCTTCCGGGCTCACGGTTTCTTCCGGCTCCGTATCCGGTTTTGATTGACCTGAATTTTCAGCCGCATTTTCCCCGGCCCCCTGATCCTCTTTCTGATCGGCAGCCGATTGCGACATTCTTCCAAAAAAATCAAATTCCGGTTTCATTTTTTTGATCAATTCATCAAGCTCGGCGCCCATGACCGTTTCCTTTTCCAAAAGAAGATTGGAAAGCGCATGCAGGATCTCCACATTTTCCCTGAGAATATCCATCGCCACCTGGTGACTGTTTTTCACCAGCCGGGCCACCTCTTCGTCGATCTTCCGGGCGGTGCTTTCCGAGTACTCCCTTGCCTGCTTCATCTCGCGGCCGATGAAAATGTTGTCATTTTCCTGGTCATAGGAGAGCGGCTCCAGGTTTTCACTCATGCCGAATGTCCGGACCATTTTGTTGGCAAGATCCGTGGCCTTCTTGATATCGTTGGCCGCACCCGTACTGATGCGGTTGAAAATGATCTCTTCCGCGACCCTGCCGCCGAATGCCACGGCAAGCTCGCATTCGAGCTGATCCTTGTATTTGAAATCCGACTCATCCGGCAGAAACCAGGTTACACCGGCCGCACGCCCCCTGGGCACGATGGTGATCTTGTTGATATCATCGGCATGGGGCAAAAATCTTGCCGCAAGCGCATGGCCGGCTTCGTGATATGCGGTGGTCTTTTTTTCCTCTTCCTTGATCACCTTTGATTTTCGCTCAAGCCCCATGTATACCTTGTCCTTGGCATCCTCGAAATCCATCATGGTCAGCTTTTCATGCTCCCGCTTGGCAGCCAGAAGCGCTGCTTCATTCACAAGGTTCTCCAGGTCGGCGCCTGAAAATCCGGGGGTTCCTTTTGCAATAACCGTGGGGTTCACATCGTCGTCAAGCGGAGTACGCTTCATGTGAACCTGGAGGATTCCCTCCCGGCCCCTGATATCCGGCATATCCACGAACACCTGGCGGTCGAAACGCCCGGGTCGCAAAAGCGCCGGGTCCAGCACATCCACCCGGTTGGTGGCGGCCATCAAAATCACCCCTTCGTTGGACTCAAACCCGTCCATTTCCACGAGAAGCTGGTTAAGGGTCTGTTCCCGCTCGTCGTGTCCGCCGCCCATACCGGCTCCTCTCTGGCGGCCCACGGCGTCCAGCTCATCAATAAATATGATACACGGGGCATTTTTCTTTCCCTGGGCGAACAGATCGCGAACCCTGGAGGCGCCCACACCCACGAACATCTCCACAAAGTCCGATCCGCTGATGGTGAAAAACGGCACACCAGCCTCCCCGGCCACCGCCCTTGAGAGCAGGGTCTTGCCCGTACCCGGGCCGCCCACCAGCAGCACTCCTTTGGGAATACGTCCGCCAAGCTTGGTATATTTGTGCGGATCACTTAAAAAGTCAACGATTTCCGTCAGCTCTTCTTTTGCCTCGTCGATTCCTGCCACATTGTCAAACGTCACTTTCTCGCCCTGGTCATCCATGAGACGTGCCTTGCTCTTGCCGAAAGAAAGCGCTTTACCACCTCCGCCTCCTCCCTGCATCTGGCGCATGAAAAACACCCACACACCGATAAGCACAATCATGGGCAGCCACGAGATCAAAACGGACATGAACCAGGATGTCTCGGCAGGCGGCTTGGCCTCGATCTTAACGCTGTTATCCCGCAGCATCGGGATCAGCTGCGCGTCATCCGGCGCGTAGCTCTTGTGCTTGTTACCGTTGACATCGGTGATCAAAAGTTCCTGCCCCTGTATCAAGACGCTTTCCACCCGCTGATCCTGAACCATGGCCAGAAATTCGGAATATCCTATTTCCTGGTATGTGGCGGCCTGCTGATTGAAAATATTGTAAAGCATCACCATCATCAGTACGATCACAAGCCAGAGAGACAAATTTTTATAAAACTGATTCAAAATCTTTCCTTTCTTTGCTACTGAAAACGCGTAAAATCACACAACCATAATCTTATTAGTATAGCTGGAACGGTCACATATTTCAAGAATAAACATGAATTGAGTTTGTACAAGAAAATTTCAATGCCGATACTTTTCCAAGGCTTTTTTAGAACCGATTGCGCCGCTTTTTTTCCTGTTTCCCAAGCACCCTGAGCGGCAGGTTTTCCTTTGTAAAGTTCAGCGTGTTTTTCTCTTTCGCGACACGGATTTGACCCGGCAGATCAAGGCTCCCGCGGTCTTCGCATGACATTGCCAGCATTCTTATACCGTCGATATGCCCGAGGCTGATCCGTTTCAGATCCCCTTTGACGGAACGGACAGCCCATCTGACAAGCCGCCTTTTTTCAGCCGGATGGCCGTCATTGAAACCGGCAAGATCGAACGCCACCTGGTCATCCGCCTTTTTCAGAAGAATCTGTTCGATACGCTGAACCACACAAGATTCCATCCAGTCGTTCTCTTCTTTAAAAATATCAGCCAGCCGGTTCAGGCTCTTCCGGATACCCGGGTTGTACGCTTGTTCCAGCACCGGAATCAGGTGATTTCTGACCCGGTTTCTCAAAAAAGAGGCGTCCGCATTGGAAGAATCCGTAACAAAGTCCTGGCCCAGAAGATCAAGAAACTCCTTCAGCTCCTTTTTGGTGCACTGAAGAAACGGCCGGATGATCCGGCCCTCCCGCACCGGAGGAATTCCGGAAAGCCCGGTGGGTCCTGCCCCCCGCAGCAGATTCATCAGAACAAGCTCCGCATCATCGTCTGCGTGGTGTCCCAGGGCAATCCGGGTATACCTCTTTTCCTGCCGGACTGAACGGAAAAATGAGTATCTGGCTTTTCTGGCGGCTTCCTCCGTGGAAAGTCCTTCCTCTTGCGCCAGAAGGGAAACATCCCGGCTTTCGGTATAACATGCAAGACCGGTCCTTGCGGCAAGGTTTTCCACAAACCGTTGATCCCGATCCGCTTCTTCTCCTCTGAGCATATGGTTCAGATGAACCACAGCGATTTCCCCGATACCAAAGACCTCTTTTGCTTCAAGCAGGAAAAACAGCAGCGCCACCGAATCAGGGCCGCCGGAGACCCCGGCGAGAACCCGATCCCCATTTTCAAGCATTTCGTATTTTCCGACCGACGCGCCTGCTTTTTTTACAAACTCCCGAATCCGGGCTTGTTTCGATTTCATTCGTACCCGAGCTTCCATCCGTTTCGTTTACAGGATATACAAAGAGACCCTCTCATGAAAAAAACACTCCAAAACGCCCCTTGGGTGTTTTGAGGCGCAGCCACAATATTCGAAAAATCGGATCAGATAAAAAGGGAATCGCTGTTTTCGGGGACAATCCCCCGGGAGACCGCTTCGTGAACAAAAGCGGCCACAGCCTGCTCCCCTTCTTCTCCGAGATGCCTTGAAAACCGGTTCACGTAAAGTTCGATATGGCGCTCGATCACTTCACGGCTCAGCTCCCGGGCATGCCTTCTGATAAACGCATCCCCGGCGCCGGGATTTTCCCATCCATATTGTATGCTCCGACTGATGAGCGCTTCAATGGTTCGTGCGGTGTCTCCGTCCATGTCCTTTTTCACGGCGATACACCCGAGAGGCACGGGAAGGTTGGTATACTCCTCCCACCACCGCCCGAGATCCCGGACAAGGCAAAGCCCCATACCGGGGTACACGAACCGGCCTTCGTGGATGACCACACCGGACTCGACTTTCCGGTCAAGCACGGCAGGCATGATCTTTTCAAAAGGCATGGGAACCAATTCGGGCTCAATGGTCTTATCCAGGTCGTCCACAAACAGCCGGAAAAGGAAGGCGGCAGTGGTTTTCATGCCGGGCACCGCGACCCGCGGCCTTGAAAATGACTGGAAACGGAACTCCGGCAGCCCCACCACAACAGGACCGCACCCCCTGCCCAGAGCAGCTCCCGTCCGGAGCGCCCGGTACCGGTCCCGCAAAAGCGTGAATGCGGCAAAGGAAAGCTTGGTCACATCATAGGTACTTTCCGACGCCGCCTGATTCAGCGTTTCCACATCAGAAAGCGTAACATCGAACTCAAATCCCTGTGTATCGATGCAACCGTTCACAAGCGCATGAAAAATAAACGTGTCATTGGGACAGGAGGAAAAAGCAAGATGCAGCTTCATACGGCTTGCTTTCCGATCTTTTCCGCCACGTTCGACACCAGGGTATTCACTCGTGCCGCAGCGTTTTCCGCCACTTTGATAATTTCCTCCACCAAGGCCTTTTCCGGGTCGTCAGGATTGTTGATATTGGTGAGGGTGGCAAGTCCGAGTATCTTCATGCCGGCATGCACCCCGGCGATGACTTCCATCACGGTGGAAAACCCCACTGCGTCCCCGCCGATCATCCGCAGATACCGGGTTTCCGCAGGGGTTTCAAGGGAAGGCCCGCAGAGACCGGCATAGACCCCTTCCCGGACCGGTATGCCCTCTTTTGCGGCAAGCCGGACGGCTGTTTTGCAAAGCGATTCATCATACACCGCAGTCATGTCCGGAAACCGGATCCCCCATCGGTCATCATTGGGTCCTGTCAGGGGATTGTGACCGGTGAGATTAATGTGATCCCGTATAATCATGATATCACCGGCGCTGAAATCAAGATTAATTCCCCCGGAGGCATTACTGACAATGAGATATTCGACCCCGAAGGCCTGCATTACCCGGACGGGGAATGTCACCTCAAGCGGGGAATATCCCTCGTACAGATGGAACCTTCCCTGCATGGCCATGACAGGGGACCCGCCCAGTGTTCCGTACAACAGTTTTCCCCTGTGCCCCTGGACGGTGGATACCGGGAAATCGGGAATTTCGGTATAATCGAATTCCTTTTCCACCTCAATGGAGGCCGTGGACCCGGAAAGACCCGTACCGGTTAAAAACCCGATTTTGCACGAACCGACACCCATTTTTTCCAGAAATGTTTGGGTCCGGGCCACCTTTTCATTCAAATCCATCATGGTCTCCGATTGTGCCGGGGTCATACGGAAAGCCCCAGCATTTCCCGGGCCTGTGCGGTCTGTGCCACCGGTCTCCCGGCCTGCAGAGAAATCGAGGCCACCCGTTCCACAAGCTGAGCACTGGACCGGGCAAATACATCCCTGGCATAAAAGATATTGTCTTCAATACCCACCCTTGCATGCCCGCCCATGGCAATGGCGTGCAACGCCAGCGGCAACTGTTCTCTGCCGATACCGGACACCGTCCATTCCCGGTTTTCATGGATTTTGCTCACCAGAAACGCAAGGTTTTTTACACTGCCTTCCATACCGCCCCTTATACCCAGGACAAAATTCAGATGGAACGGCAAAGGAAGAAGGTCTTCTTGTTCATACCGCAGAGCGGTTTCCAGCATGCCGGAATCGTATATTTGAAGCTCGACCATAATCCCGTTGGATCCTGCGCATTCAAGCACCCTGTCTATGGTTTCCGGGCTGTTACAGAAAATCTCCTCTCCATAATTCATGCTTCCCATGGCAACGGCCGCCATCTCCGGTTTCAAAAACAGCGGGGCACACCTTTCTTCAAGGGTGAGTTTTACATCCCCTCTGGTGGAATACTGCACAATCACATCCGCTCGGCTTTTGATTTTTTCGGTCACTTCCTGAAACACAGCCGGTTCCCGGGAAGGATTCCCCATCTCGTCGCGTACATGAAGATGGATAATGGAAGCACCGGCTTCAGCAGCGTCAACAGCGGCTTCGGCAATTTCCGAAGGTGTCGCCGGAAGGTGGGGATAATCGGTTTTTGTCAGTTCGGCCCCGACCACGGGGCATGTGATAATCAAAGGTTTCTCTGTAATCATATGGATATACTGCCTGTTCCCTTTTTTGTTCGAATTCCGTTGCCCGGCACCCGGGTTGCGTATAAGAAAGACAACCATAACGCAAATCATAGAGATTTGCAAATTTACGCCGTCCGGCCTGTGCGGCGCAGCACATTGGAGA
>CAYFVA010000089.1:0-8863 GCA_964346265.1 uncultured Desulfobacterales bacterium | reverse complement strand
ACATCGTTTTCAGTTCTTCCGCCACCGTGTACGGGGACCCGCCGGAACTTCCCATCAAAGAGGACTTTCCCCTGTCCGCAGCCAATCCGTACGGCCGGACCAAACTGATGATTGAAGAAATCCTGAGGGATCTGTATCATTCGAATCCGGATTGGAACATAGGCATCCTGAGATATTTCAATCCCGTAGGGGCCCATGAAAGCGGCCGGATCGGAGAGGACCCGGGAGGCATTCCCAACAACCTGATGCCGTTTATCTCCCAGGTGGCGGTTGGAAGACTCGATTATGTCGAGGTCTTCGGGGATGACTATGATACTCCGGACGGAACAGGAGTCCGGGATTATATTCACGTCACCGACCTGGCCGAAGGCCATATCAAAGTTCTGAAACCGATTTTGGACCAATGCGGCCTTGTCATCTACAACCTCGGCACCGGTCGGGGCGCGTCGGTTCTGGAAATGATCCGTGCCTTTGAAAAGGCCTGCGGCAACCGGATTCCCCACCGGATCTCCGCAAGAAGACCCGGTGACATCGCTGCATGCTGGGCCGATCCTGCAAAGGCTGAAAAAGAACTTTCCTGGAAAGCGGTGAAATCTCTGGAAGACATGTGCCTGGACACCTGGCGCTGGCAGAAAAACAACCCCTTTGGTTTTCAATCCGAGGAAAAACATGTGCCATGAAAACGTACATGGAACAAATCAAAGAACACATGGCCGAAAAGAACATGGTTCCGGTCAAAATTCTTTTGCGCGAGCTGAAAGACCAGTCCGAGAAAACAAAACTTGAACTTCTGGAGTTTCTGGCTGTGACTGACGACGCTTCAGCCCTGGAGTGTCTTTCTTTTCTCATGATTCCGCAGAACCTGGATTCGGCCATCAAAGAAAGGCTCGTCCAGCTTATAACGGACCGGGCTCATCTCGATTTTCAATTCGCCCTCCTCCTGTTCGATCATCTGGAGCGTGAGGAACTGAAAAAAATCGTCCCGCTGATACGCCATATTCTGTCCAACGAAACCGACCCCGATATACTGGCAGCCACACTGAAAACAGCGGGCGACCTTGCCATCGATTCTCTGGTCGATGATACCGCCGAATTTATTCTGTACAACGATGCCGCTTTGAAAAAACTGGCGGTACAGGCCCTTGAAAAGACAGGATCCGGAAAAGCCCTGGACCGGCTCGAAAAAGCCGCCGCCACAAGCAAACGGGACAGAAATATCCTGGATGCAATCCAGCGGATGTATCCAAAAAGCTCCCTGGAGGCCGCCCCGCAACATGACGACTCTTCCATGAAAATTGATGTGGACGACCATGTCCGAAACCTGCAAAGCCGGGACATACAAAACCGTTTTCAGACCGTATTGAAACTTGCAAAAAACAATGCAAACACCTTGCCGGTTCTCCAAAAAAGTATAGCTTCAGGCATACCGAACCTGATGGTCACCGCGTTGGAAACAGTCGCGCGCACATTTCCGGAAAATCTTGCAAGCACTGTATTCGAGCTTCTTGAGGTCAAGACACTCCCGTCCCCGGTAAAGTTTGCCGCCTACGAGGCTCTTGAAGCTTTCCCCTGCCTTGAATCCGCCGCGTTTGCCTTAAAAGGTCTGGACGACCCCGACTCCGCGGTTCGGATAGCCGCCGCCCGGGTTCTGGACAAAAATCCCGGTGACTATATCCGGGCGGAGATCAAAGGCCGGATCGAATCCGGAACGGGCAATGGCGCACGAGTTGCCGAAACCCTGCTGGATGCCCACGCCTGCAAACTGGTGGATTACCTGATGATTTCGGACACATTTTCCTATATGGCTTCCAACCACCTTTCCACAGGGGCTTCGTTTTCCGCACTTGAAAACTTTATCACCATCCTGGAACACCGGGACCTCAAATCCACCGCCGGAAAATATGAAGACCTCCGTTCGAAAAAAAGTGAAGTCAACCGGCAGCAAGTACTGGCGGTCAGTTCTTCCGGCATCCGGCTTGCCGTGTATGACAAGCTCATATTCCAGGCCGGACTCCGGCCGGTCCTTTTCGATACCTGTCAGCAAGCGTTTGAAACCCTCATGGAAAACAAACCACTCCTGGTGATATCGGATCTGTTTTTAACCGATATCACCGGAGTGGAGTTCACCAAAGAAATAAGAGAAATTTATCCGCCAAAGACCCTTCCCGTGATCCTGTGCACATTGCAGCAGGAACTTGTAAACCCGGACCTTGCCATCGCCCCGTTCCCGCCCGACACGGCCCGGCTCAAAGACCTTGTCAAACAACGGCCCGTAATCTGATGACCCGCCCAAAACATATCGCACTCGGAGCCCGGCTGCAGCATTCGGACCATATGGCCACGCTGGGGCTCAGACCGAACTTTCACGACTATGCGGAACATGAGAAAGCCCTCATCCGGGGCGCCGTCAAAATTTATTTTCCCACCGCGTTTTATGCGGATCTCTTCAATGTCATGGGAAAAAAGACTTTCCCCAGCTTTCACACGTACAAATTCGCCCAGGACAAAATCCGGCAGACAGCCGCTTTTGAAATGCTGGATATCCCGCATCCGTTCACCCGGACTTTTTACGGAAAGAGGCAGAAAAAACGGATACTCGATTATTTTTCCTTTCCGTTCATTGCTAAAAAAGCGCGGGGCTCCTCCAAGGGCAGGCACGTACACCTGATTGAAGACCAAAAGGGGCTTTCCGGTTACCTTGAGAGGGAAAGTCCGGCCTATATCCAGGAATATATACCGGTTGAAAGAGACCTGAGGGTTGTGATCATCGGAAAGGAAGTCGTTCTCTCATACTGGAAAATCCCCGTCGGAGGGAATTTCAGGACCAATATCTCACAGGGTGGCGTCATCCGGTTTGACACGGTTCCTGCCCGGGCGCACCGCCTTGCTTTGGATACGGCGCAAAGATGCGGCTGGGACGATGTGGGCATCGATATTATCGAAAAAGACGGAAAGTTTTATGTACTGGAAGCCAATATGAAATACGGCACCGAAGGCTTCAAAAAAGCCTCGATCAATTACAAATCCTTCCTTGAGGCGCTCCTGATCCGAGGCAAAATATAATCCCTTGCCTGAAACGAACGAATATTGTACTCTTGGAAAAAATTGTAACCGACTGGAAAAAATTTGGAGTTGCCATGACACAGCTGGATGTTTCAGACCTTTTTACACAGGAAAAAGTCGAAGCTCTCTTCCCGGCGACAAAAACGGATGATTTTTTTGAAGCGCTTTACGGGGATGCATCAGAAGGGGCCTACGACATCAAATTGAAATTCGACAGACAGGAAGACTCTCAACTGATGTTTGAGTTTCACCTTACAAAACGGGAGGGCAAGTGCCTTGTCTGCAGCCTTACATACGGCCTGCCCGAAGTTTTCTCCCGCCACCCCGTCATCAATCTCAAGGGAATCGCGCAAAACATTGACGAACTTCTGGGAGACGAGGCCGGATGCACGGACTGGAAAATCGGCGCCACCCGAAGCGTAAGCTCCGAACTGCACACCATACCGGTAACGTTCAACATTGAACCGGCATAACCGGGACCGCTTTGATGGTTTTCTACACTCATATCCCAACCCCCATAGGAAACATCCTTTACGCCCAGAAAAATGGACTTCCGCATAGAATATTTCTTCCCTCGGGAAGGCGGAATCCCTCCCCCGATCCTTCGTGGAAGGCGGATGAGAAAAAAACGGGTCCACTGGCTGCTGAACTCGCCGCCTATTTCAAAGGGGAGACAAAAACGATTTCATGTACCGGGCTGCCGGAAGGAACGCCTTTCCAGCAGCGGATCTGGAACACGGCCATGCAGATCCCCTACGGCCGGACGGTTTCCTATGAAGATGTGGCCAGGGCCGCAGGAAATCCCAAAGCCTGCCGGGCCGCAGGAGCCGCGCTGGGCGCAAACCCGCTGCCCATTATCATCCCCTGCCACCGGGTCATTGCAAAATCCGGAAACCTGGGGGGATTTTCAAGCGGAACAGACATCAAGTCCTACCTGATCCACCTGGAACAGTATCATATCAATCCGGCATCCTTTTCATCGTCCTCCCATTCCTTCACGTAATCCTGCACATACGCTTCCCCCGGATCCATGCCAGGCGCCGGCTGAAGGAGAAGATACCCGATGTCATGCACCCGCTTTTTAAGGTAATCAAAAAAACAGGTTTCTATCTTTTCCGGTGTGTCCTCACCGTTTTCCGGAATTACTTTTTGGGCAATCTGTCCGGACGGGGTAAAAAAATCACAGACCCGATCGGCCCACTCCTCGGGAAAGTTTTTGATCCGCCACGGACTCAGCCTGTCAAACCGGATCTCTTCGTTTGTTCTTTGAGCCACCGGCGCCTTGATCATCTTCATTTTTCTTCGGTCCCACTGCATCAACTCCTTTAACAGCAAAACAAAGTCATCTGAGAATATCCACTCCTCCTCTTCGAGAAGCACGAACGGAAACACACTGCTGGTCAATGCATACGGGAACGGCCCTTCCTTTTTCCATACAGTTTTGAAATCATGTACATGGGGCAGCACCCGTCTCACCACCCTCTTATTCTCCATACAGTCCACCTTTCAAATTCTTACTACCTTTTTTTACTTGACGGCCCGCCCCGGTTTTGTTACCCATTCATCTTTAGGATGGTTAACGAGGGCATCGATGAAAAAACACATACTCCACCTTTTACACAAAAACAACGGACAGGTGGTATCCGGGACCACCATGAGCGAACATCTCGGGATTTCCAGGGTTGCCGTCTGGAAACACATCAAAAACCTGAAACAATCGGGCTTCCCGATCGTTTCCACTTCAAGCGGCTACAGACTGGAACACTCCGGAGACCTTCTCCTGCCTTTCTGTTTTGCCGACCGACAACATCAAATATACCATTTCATGGAGATCGCCTCAACCATGGATACGGCAAAAGAGCTGGCCCGACAGGGCACCCCGCACCTGAGCCTGGTGGTCGCCGAACGGCAGACAGGCGGCAGGGGACGGCTTAACCGGGAATGGCATTCTCTTGACGGCGGCATCTGGTGCACCCTGATCCTTCGGCCGAGCCTGCCTTGCGCCTATGCGTTTCAGCTGAATTTCGCCGCCTCCGTGGCAATGGTCGAAACCATCCGGGAAGAAACCGGTATTGAGGCGACCGTCAAATGGCCCAACGACATTCTGGCCGGCCGGAAAAAGATTGCGGGCCTGCTCTCGGAAATGGAAACCCATGGAGACATGCTCTCTTTTCTTACCATCGGAATCGGCGTAAACGTCAACAACACGCCACCGGAAACAGTGGAAGATGCTGAATCCATACGCTCGCTCACCGGCAGGCGCGCTTCGCGGCAAAACCTGCTGAACCGTTTTCTCGACCGGTTTGAAGAGCTCTACTGTCGAATCCCCGGTATCGACGTGATCGGCATGTGGAAAACCTATACATCCACCATCGGTACACGGGTAACCGTTACAACCCACAACGGACGCTTTGAAGGACGGGCGGTGGAGATTGACCCCACAGGCGCCCTGATCATCACAACCGACGACGGAACCACAAAAAAAGTGATTTACGGAGACTGCTTTTACAAGGAGGACAACAAATGAAT
Source organism: uncultured Desulfobacterales bacterium (assembly GCA_964346265.1). Classification (GTDB taxonomy): domain Bacteria; phylum Desulfobacterota; class Desulfobacteria; order Desulfobacterales; family Desulfobacteraceae; genus JAIPEK01. The sequence continues at coordinate 3,271 of CAYFVA010000089.1, read as the reverse complement.
CTTATGAACCGGCTGAAAATGATGACCTATGCGTCCCTTTTTGTGGCGCTTATCGCCGCAGGCGCTTTTATTTCCATTCCGACGGGTCCTGTGCCCATTGTGCTCCAGAATATGTTCGTTCTTCTGGCCGGACTTCTTCTCGGGCCTCGATGGGGACTTGCATCGGTTTCCATTTACCTTTTGCTGGGGGCGTTCGGGCTGCCTGTTTTCGCAGGCGGCACAGGCGGAATCGGGCGTATTATCGGCCCCACCGGCGGCTATCTGATCGGGTATCTGCCCTGCGTGTATGCAACCGGCCTCATCGCCCGGAAAAACAACAAGAGCTCGCTTGTTGACATATCCGCCATGATCACCGGGTCGCTCATTGTGTACGCAGCCGGGGTCACCTGGCTCAAATTCGCCTCTGGCATGGACTGGGAAAAAGCCGTTACCGCAGGCATGTATCCGTTTCTTCCCGGTGACGCCGTCAAGATTGCGGCAGCCGCATTCATCGCTCCCAGGCTGCGACCTCTGATAAAAGGGTAACCGATGAAAACTGCAGTTCAAACGAGCTCTCCGCCTCTTCTCCAGGTGGACGACATTTCCCATCATTACCCGGACGGGGACCGCAGCGTCTCCAATGTCTCCTTCACGGTCCGCAAAGGAGAATTCATCGTGCTGGCGGGCGCTAACGGATCCGGTAAAACCACCCTGCTCAGGCTTCTCAACTGCCTTTTGCATCCGTCCGCAGGAGAAATCCGTTTTCTTGGCAAACCGATTCTTGAAAATCCGGAACATACCCGAAAACACATCGGTATGGTGTTTCAGGATCCGGACACCCAGATCGTGGGAGAAACGGTTTTTGATGATACTGCATTCGGCCCGGAAAACCTCAGGCTTCCCAGAGAACAAATCGACGCAGCTGTCCACGAAATCCTCGACTCTCTCGGTCTCGGGCATATGAAAGACCGTTGTCCCTCCACCCTCTCAGGCGGGGAAAAACGGCGTCTTGCCCTGTCCGGGATCCTGGTGATGCACCCTGAAATCATTCTTCTGGACGAACCCTTTTCCAACCTTGACTACCCCGGCGCCTCCGGCCTGCTCCAGCTTCTGGAATCCCTGAACCGGGACGGCATCACCCTGATCGCAGCCACCCATGATGTGGAGAAAGTCATCGATAAAGCAGACAGAATGATCATCATGCAAAACGGAGCCATTGCTGCTGACGGCTCTCCGGCATCCCACGTACAGAGCCTGGAGCAATACGGCATTCGGGAACCGTGCGCCTCCAGATACGGGATCGGAGTTGCCGACTGGGTGAACGGAAGGAAAAGAAACAGGTCATGACACCTTTTATTTACCACAACGGAAATTCTCACTTTCACAGGCTCGATCCGAGATTCAAACTGGTCATGCTTGCCCTTGTGAGCATTTCCCTCCTGCAGGCCGGACCCGTTTCCCTGCTTGCGCTTTCACTGGTAATTGCAACAGTGATGACAAAAGTGGGGATTCATATCCCGAGAGCGATAAAACATTTACAATACTTCTTTTTCCTTCTTTTCCTCATTTTTCTGGCCCGGGCGGTTTCTGAAAAATCCGGAGATATCCTGTTTCAAATGTACAATGTGCCGATCACCACTCACGGAATCCGTCTCGGGATACTTACCGCCTGGCGATTCCTTTTGATCATGCTCGCCGGGATGATCTTTTCAAGATCCACCCGGCCCTCCCAGGTAAAAACCGCTGCCCAGTGGTTTCTCAAACCGATACCTTTTGTACCGGAAAAGCGGGCCGCAGTCATGATCGGGCTTTCCATCCGTTTCCTGCCCCTTATCCTCCAGCAGGCCGAAGAACTTTCCCTGGCCCGGAAAGCAAGAGGGGGAGATCTTAGAAAAAATCCGGTCAAAAGAATTGCCGAACTTGCCGTGGGCCTGATGAAAAAATCATTCCGGACCGCCGACCAGACCGCCCTTGCCATGGCAGCCAGGGGATTTTGTGAAGACCGCACCGATCCATCGTTTCACCCTTCCCGGCTTGATGCCGTATACCTCACTTTCACTGCTGTGACAGCCGTCTTTCTTTTTACATGCTGAATCATTTTTCAGATCTCCCCTGTCCATTCCTTTTACTTCCCGGATGTCAAGCTTTTTTTTAAAAACCCCTTTTTTGCCAAAAATATATTTGACACAATATATTTTCTTTGCTACACTCGGGAGAAAATCAGCCAATAAATACAGGATAAAAACAGATTTTGGTTGACAACCCTTTCTGCAAAACCCTAAAACAACAGCATAAAGGGTCGCTTTGGCTGCCGGCGAGCGAGGCGGTTGGCCGTTTTTTCGTATTTTTTGCTTTGAACGCTAATATTTTGTAAACAATAAATATTGGCCAACACAGGAGGATTCAAGCATGACAAACGACACCACCAATGTCCAAATACCGGACCGATCATCAGCAGAGCAGGGACAAGGGGAGTATTTCTTTTTAACCGTTAACGGACGGACGGAAAAAGTCTCCTTCCATGACTATGACAAAATCTACTCCATACCGGGGCTTTATGAAAAACTATTCTATGACCGGTACAAATGCAACTCACCTGAAGTGGTATGCTCTCTTCTGGAAAAAAATCTCGAACAATCCGACCTTGATTCATCCGAATTGAGCGTGCTTGACATCGGTGCAGGAAACGGAATTGTCGGAGAAGTACTCAGAAAAATCGGAGCTGAGAACATCGTGGGACTCGACATTATCGAGGAAGCTGAAGAAGCGGCCTGGCGGGACCGTCCCGAAGTATACCAGCGGTACTATACAGCCGATTTGACCCAGCTTAGCGAAAAAGAAACGTATGAGCTGACCAACACATACTTTAACTGCCTGACAGTGGTTGCCGCTCTCGGGTTTGAAGACATACCGCCCCAGGCGTTTTCAGCCGGCTACAACTTCATCGATTCCCCCGGCTGGTTCGCATTTAACATCAAGGAGGATTTTCTGGAAAACAAATCCGATTCCTCCGGGTTTTCTAAACTGATCAATGAAATGATGAATGACAACCTCATCGATCTAAAGGACAAACACCTCTACCGGCACAGGCTCTGCCAGGACGGGACCCCTCTGAACTACTATGCGGTTGTGGCTCAAAAGAAAGACGATGTTCCCGAAGACATGCTGCAGCAGTTTCTCTAAAAGCCTTCTTCGACCATCAGCGCCGGAAAATGGGCGCATCTCCAACGGACCGGGCTGAACCGCATGAAAGAACCGGTCCGGAAAAATCAATTCCCTGCTCCCCCGCCTT